>DAOQAB010000094.1:9358-14500 GCA_035353695.1 Prolixibacteraceae bacterium | reverse complement strand
CCAGAGTTCTGATTTCTGGTAAATAAATTAATGGATGAAACGACTTTCTATTTTGTTGAAACGATTTTTGCCACCGTATAAATGGTGGGTCGTTTCCAATATCGTTTTCAATATTTTAGGAGCAGTTTTTGGCGCTTTCTCTTTTCTTGCATTGAGCCCTATCTTAGGTATCTTATTCGGAACAGAGAAACCGGTTACCGAAGCGGTTCCTTTCTCATTTAGCATCGAAGGAATAAAGCATAACGTCTATTTCAAAATCAGTGAAATCATTACCAATCAAGGACATTTCAGAGCTTTATACCTGATCGGCATTTTCATGATTATCATGGTCTTTTTGAAAGTTGGCTTCACTTATCTGGCTAGTTTTTGCATGGTTCCCATCCGCAACGGAGTTGTCCGTGACCTGAGAAATAAAATCTACCGGAAATTACTCTCTTTACCACTGGGATACTTCTCGAATGAGCGAAGAGGAGATATCATGGCAAGATTGACCGGTGATGTAACCGAGGTCGAAAATTCGATCATGAACTCGTTGGAAATGCTCTTCAAGAACCCGATTTTGATTCTGATATCTCTGGTCGTAATGGTGTATATGAGCTGGTCTCTGACGCTGTTTGTGCTGGTCATGTTGCCTCTTGCCGGTGCAGTAACCGGACAAATTGGTAAAGGGTTAAAGAAACCTTCCCGCCGGGGACAGGACAAAATGGGGGAGATCCTGAGCACCATTGATGAATCGTTGGCTGGCTTAACCATTGTTAAAGCTTTCAATGCAGAGCCGAAAATGGAAAAGCGTTTCACCAAAGAAACCAACGATTATTACAAAATCATGAACCGATTGATGTGGCGAAATTATTTAGCCCATCCGGTCAGTGAATTTCTGGGAACAACCATAATAATCATTGTTCTTTGGTATGGTGGACGATTGATCCTGAAAAATGAAGGAGGTATGGCCCCTGAAGATTTCATCACCTATCTGGTTTTCTTTTATAGTATTATCAACCCCGCCAAAGCCTTTTCAACCGCATTCTACAGCATCGAAAAAGGAATGGCATCGGTCGATCGTATTGATCAGATTCTGGATGCGGAAAATCAGATTCACGACAAGCCGGAAGCTCTGACCAAGAAAACCTTTGAACATGAAATTGAATTCAGGAATGTAACCTTTGCTTACCATAAAGATATTATCCTGAAGAATATCAGCCTGAAAATTCCGAAAGGAAAAACGGTTGCCCTGGTTGGAAAATCAGGATCAGGAAAGACGACGTTCGTGAAATTGATCCCGCGGTTTTGGGATGTGACACAGGGCGAAATCCTGATTGACGGCATAAACATCAAAGACTTTAAGCTCACCGATCTGAGAGGAATTCTGGGGTATGTAAGCCAGGAACCTATCCTTTTCAACGATTCGTTTGAAAACAACATTTCGTTTGGTGTCGATCATACTACTTCTGATGATATCGTAGATGCTGCAAAAATTGCTTATGCCCACGAATTTATCAATGAATCGACCGATGGATATCAAACCAGTATTGGCGATTTGGGCGGTAAATTATCAGGAGGACAGCGGCAGCGGGTCTCCATTGCCAGAGCGGTTTTGAAAAATCCACCCATTCTGATCCTCGATGAAGCAACATCTTCGCTCGATACCGAATCGGAAAAACTGGTGCAGGATGCCATTGATAATTTGATGAAAAATCGCACCTCGGTTGTCATTGCTCACCGTCTTTCGACCATAAAGAATGCTGACATTATCTTCGTTTTCAAAAAGGGCGAAGTTGTTGAACAGGGCACACACGAAGAATTGCTGGAACAGAAAGGCGTCTATTTCAATTTACATAAGCTCCAAAATTTCTAGCTTAATTATAAATCAAATCGTTAGACACAAAATCAATCGGTTGGTCAACTAAAAGTTCAAGACTCTGGTACATTATTTGATCGAAAAGATTAAATCTAAAAAGTTAAATCATAAATTGCGATAACTTTGATTACTTTTGAACTTGGTTTTTTAGAATTAAGCAAAAATTCGTTTATTTTTGGTCGTTTCAATAGGTTTATGTCTATCTGATACTGGTTTTGAGTGTGGTTGAGATAGCATAAACAAAACGATTGCTTTAGCAAAAAAGTGTAACATTATGAAGAAAGTTTTATCAATCACAGGGTTACTTCTACTGTTCCTTTTTATTGGAGAAGTTGGCAATGGACAAAATGTTGTAAAAAATACCCCGGGGAAATATATGATGCCAATGGATAATGCCTCTGCGGCATTACCCGGAAAGGCAAAAGATGGTGATTTATGGGTTGTATTTTCCGACCGTCCCAACAATCCTCTTTTTTCCGATAAAGCCTGTGCGAATGCCAACGGGCAAAAACTGGACTTTATGAAGCCCATGTACGTGATCGAAGAATCCGAAACGGCTATCCGGGTCATTCATCTTGAAGATGCCGATGCACGGGGAAATTTAAAAGATGGCGCAACTTCACGGGCCGGATGGATCAAAAAAGAAAATATGCTCCTCTGGAAGACTTGTTTGAAAACACGCGACGTGAATCTTGCCGAATTCAAAGGCGGCATTTTCAATAAAAAAGCAATGGTTCTGAATATCCTGAGTAACAACCAACAGGTTACCAGAATCCCTGAGTTTTACTCAAATCCAAGGTGTAACCCTTCCGATTCCATTAATTCGGCGTTGGTTTATCAAATCAACTACGTATATAAAGAAACTCCTACTGCTTATCTTTTAGCCGATATACCTGAGATTGCCGACATCAACAACGACCCACAGCGGGTGAGGGGATGGGTGCTAAAATCCCAGACCACCGCATGGAACCATCGGTTAGCTTACGAAGTAAACTGGGATCCACAAGCTGTGGCTGAACGTAAAGCTGCTGGAAAAAAAGCAAAAATCTTTTCCGATAGAAGCGCTACCGGTGCAACTCTTTTTCAGGAAGACGGAAATTACTACAAAACCAGGGCCATTGGAGAAGTTGACCGTTTTCCGGTATTGGATGTTTACAATGGGGTATCCAAAGTGGGGGTAATTGGCGACCTTTATTCTGCCCAGGGCGATGTAATGCCCAATGCGGAATTCGCAAAAATCAAACACGTCATCGATTCCATGGCTAGTGCACTTCGCAACGTCAACGTCATGTTTGTTATCGATGCAACCAGTAGCATGATCCCATATTCAAAAACCATACAGGATGCCATCAAATCATCGATGCGCAGTTTGCTGAAAGGGCAAAACAACTACCGGTTTGGCGCCTTGCTCTATCGCGATGCCTCGGAAGGAAATGCCAACGCAATCCATTATACCCGCGATTTATCCTCCAACTATAATGGGATCATCAGCCTGTTGAGCCGCTATATGACCCCAACCTATAACAAATGCAACAACGATCCGGAAGAATGTGTCTTTTATGGAATGAAAAAAGCAATCGAACGGTTCGATCCGTCTCCGGATGAATCCAATTTCATCATCTTAATTGGTGATGCAGGAAATCATAACCGGACAAAATACAAAGATTGCTCCGGGGCTGAAGTGGAGGATTTTACCAATGTTCCCAAACAGGAACTGGAAGAATTAATGATTCGGAAAAACGTAAATCTTTTTGCTATTCAGGTTAACCACCAGGTAACAACCGATGCAAAGCCAGCATTCGATGCTTTTCGTAGCCAGGTTGAAGAAATTATGCAAGACGTAGCAATCGCCCGTACACCCGATGGGAATTCCATTTCAAAAGAATCGGTAATTAGCCGAAAAGCTAAAGACATTATCGAAATCAATGCGGAACTTGGAATACCCGGTTTTATGAAAATGGCTCCCGATGGTGGTAGTATAAATCCCGCACTGTTGGGAAAAGAAATCGAAAATGAATTTCAGATCGTCGATTCCAAAATTAACGATCACCTGGAATCCATTTCTAAATATTTGAATGGAAAACTTGACGGTGCTAATGCAAAACAGTTGAAGAGTTTTATCAATAAGCTGGAATCCAAAAATATCTCTCCGGAAAAACTGAACATTGTTTTCCAGAAAAATGGACAGCAGTACAATACCGGATATGCCGAACGATATGAACCCGGATTGAAAAATCCATCGTTTCAAAGCGTGCTCTTGATGTCGCAGGATGATCTGTTCCTGATTAAAAAATCACTGGAACGGCTTATTCCAACCGACGATATGTCTCAGTCTCAAAACGACTCCCGGTCGTTCATTATCTATGGTTGGCAAGAGATTCTGGTCGATATACTTGGGTATTTTCCCGAAGTAAATGAAGCAATCGATACATTAAGCTTATACACTCTTTCAGCCATTCTAACCGGTTGGGGAGGAAAAGAAAAATACAAGGACATCCGGTTACTGGATGTTTCTTCACCCGATCGCTTTCCCGACGAAATGTTGTATGAATACTTAATTGACTGGTGTATCACCAAAGGGCATATTCAAAGTATCTATGACGGACAAAACCTTTTGACCGGCGATTTTTTTGACGATCACATGTGGACAATCTTCTATGAATACCTCTACATCCTAACCAATGGAAGTGTTCAGCAGGATGACACCATGAAGCAAAAATTCATCAATTACTTCAAAAGCTACAACAAGGAATACAACAACTACAAAGCATCTTTCCGAATCCCAATGGGAACTGGAACCGGAATGAAACACTATTGGATCGATTCCAGAATATTTCCTCATAGCACAAAGGTATTGGGTGAACCCGATTTGATCGAAACCCTTTATAAAGCTTATTTACATTAAGACTGTTGCTGATGTCGGATAATTCATTTACAAGCGATATAGATAGAAAAGAGATCCTGTTCCAGATCGATAAATTGTCGTGTGCCTATAATAACGGCCAACCTGTTCTGGAAGCGGAAAATATCTATATTCCCAAGCGGAAAATTACTGTTCTTTTAGGGTCTTCAGGGTCGGGTAAAAGTACCCTTTTGGAAACACTGGGATTGATGACCAAAACCGTCGATCATGAAACCTCATCGATCCGGTTCTATCCCAACGATACCGAGGAATACGACTTGGCCAATATCTGGTCCGATGATCAGGAAGACGACCGCTACCGGATTCGTAAACTCTATTACAGCTTCATTTTCCAGAGCACAAACCTAATGGCCAATTTCTC
>DAOQAB010000094.1:1828-9258 GCA_035353695.1 Prolixibacteraceae bacterium | reverse complement strand
ATGCATTTTGTCCGCGAGTTCGTCACAAAACAGCGAGAAAATGTCAGTGTCATTATTGTTTCCCACAATATACCATTAACACTCGATTTTACCGATCGGATCATTGTCCTGACCAAAAAGGAAAATGGAGTTTCAACCATCGATCCTCATTTCATTTATGATCGTGACCGGTTAAAATGGTATGAGTCGCGCAGGGAGCAACTGAAACTTCAAAAAGAGATTGAACTATTACTCAATTCGGATACGGAAAGTTTCGCCCGGATTTTGATGCATCTCTCCGAATCCAACGTTCCCGATGCTTTCTTTAACGAAATCAAAGAGAGCATGATCAACCAACAAATCATGGTTGAGAATGATGGAAATTATTCTGTAAACGATAAAAATAGTTATCAGGAATGGCTTAGCAACAAACTGGAGGAAAATCAGCTCTTAAATCCGAAGGTTAAGGAGTATATCCGGCAATTTGCCCATGGCGAACAGAAAAAAGTTGAAATCAAGATCAACGACGTCATCCGGACCATTCAGGACTTGAAATTCAAAACGGCCGTAGAACGACACCGGGACCGAAAAAAAGAGAACCAGGAAGATGATGCAGAAAATCAGGAATTCCGGGGCGGTCAATCGGTCATTGGCAGTATTATTGGCTTTATTCCCTGGCTTATCCTTTCGATTGCACCTTTTTGCACTTTTCTTATCGAAAAGTTCTTTTCGCTTTTCCGACGGAAGTCAAACCACCTTGGCAAAAAGAAACAAGAAACAACCGACGAAAGTGATACCTTGGCCCATCTCCGGTTTTCTTTTAAAGAAATTATTCCGACCATCTTTTACCGCTTATGCGTTGCCTGGGATGGACTAAATGTGAGTTACAAAATATTTGTAAAATACAAGCTGAAGATTAAAGGAATTCGGTTTAACCCTATTCCGCACGATTTTAAACACCTTTTTTACCGGAATGAGACCAAGGAACTTTTAGGCAAAAAGAATAAGAATTTCTGGCTGATTGTTGTGATCCTTTTCTTTACCTTTCTGGCAATCGGTTTTTCAAGCGGAAGTTTGGACTATTTGAAAGACAAGATGGAAGACCCGTTTGTGCGGTCAATCAATGCACCCATACCTGCAACCAACCGGAATGCCTTCAAGATCATCGATCGGTATAATTCCGATTCACTGAAGCAGGAATACAATTACGACACCATTGTCGGATACAATAAATGGACAACCTATTTTCAGGGCGACCTTGCCGAAAGTCCCCACCGGGCTGTTGATGGCCGTTCTATCCCGTTTGACGATCCGCTGGTAAATACCATCGTCGACAAAAAAATTAATCATTCGGAAGGGACCGCTTTTACCGGCGAACGGGATATTTCCATTATCGTAACCCGTAACCTGATCGAAAAATTGGGCTGCTCCGAAAACCCGACATTCCTTTATCGTAAAACCCGGGATGGAAGAGCCATCCCTATCCCCATCCGGGCAATTGTTGACAAGCTTCCCGGTGAAAAGATCGACTTCATGACAACCCAGTACTATTACAGCAATAGTACGTTCCTGGGTGACCGGTTTCTGTTTGCCGACAACAAAAAACTTTATGCGTATGTAGTTTTCGATACCTTGAAAATAGATGAGTTTAAGCAAACCTGCGATAACTTCTTCGAAAAATACACCCGAAACAAAGGGAAGCTCGAACCAACCAATGTCGATGTCTTTAAGTATCCTAATTCATACAAATCAGTAGTTTGTCTTCAGGTTTCTTTCAATTTCTCGGAGAATATCGTCATGACCGATATCGATGAGTTGTACAAACTTTTCAGGGAATCGGATGAAGTAAAACAGTTTATTGAGAAAAATAAAATCCCTGACAACGAAATCTTGCAGGCCTATTATCCCAATCTGGAAGATCGTATCTCGAAACGGTACGACTACATGGCCGTCAATTTCAACGACCTGAGCCGAGTTGATTCATTTGCCGTACGTTTTGCTGAAGATGCAGACATCAAGCTCGAAATGTCGAAAATTGAGCAAATGAAAAACTACAACTTCGTAAGTAAACTTACGGGCATTATGTCGCTCATATTAATCTGTTTCAGTGTAATCATGATTAATATTTTCCTCTCGAATATCTTAAGCACTCACCTGAATAAAATCAAAAAGAACATTGGAACGTTCAAGGCTTTTGGCATCGACATCAAACGAATCTACATGGGGATGATGTACAACTTTGTTTTACTCCCGCTGGTATTATCGTTACTGCTGGCTGCCCTTGCCGGATATGCAGGTGCGGTTTATTATCTTATCGATTTGATTTCTCCTTTTGAGATTGAGAAAGCGCTCTATTTCGACCTGTACAACAGTTATACGCTGATATCCATTTTGGTATTGGCAATCGTTAACTATTATGCATTCAGCTTAATTATTAACCGGATATTTAAACAAACTCCGGGAGATTTAATTTACGACAGGAATAACAAAGCATAAAAGTCGGCAGAGAACCGATCATGAATGGTCGGAATGGGGAATAGCCGGGGATTAATTCCAGCTAAACCATTCCGAAAATTTATGATATTCAATTTCCTGACTTTCAATATCCGATTGAATGTCCCGGAGATTTACCTCTTTGCACACTGAAATAATACTGATAAACGACAAATAGACATTTAACAGATTTCTGGGTATGCTTTCTTCAATTTTGAAGTTGCAATTTTTCTTTTTCATCTCTTCCATCTTTTCTAATTTCTTCATCTTCTCTTATCAAAAGGAACCAGCAAAAAATTCATAGATCACTTGATTTATCTGGTGAATCCGGCTGTTTCACTTTTAATGTTAGTACAATTCTATAACAAATAACCCTACTGTTTTATTGCAATCTTTTGTTAACTTTTTGTTTTTTCTTCTGGCTTTTCAATGAAAATAATCAAAAATCAACAAAGAATAATCCCTTCCATTTTTACTTCGGCCATTCGCACTTATTGAAACAGGCTTTTGTATTTTTGTTTAAAATAAATTCGTAGGAGTATGGCTCAACTGGTTTTTTATCTCATTTTGGCAATTCTGGTCGTTGATTTCATCTTTGAACAAACGCTCAATTATTTAAACACAACCCGCTGGAGTGAGCAGTTGCCCCAAAAGCTGATCGGTATTTACGACGATGAAGCCTATCAGAAATCGCAGAAATACAAAAAGGTAAACCATCAATTCGGAATGATTACCTCGTCATTCTCATTTTTGCTGATTCTTTTCATGCTACTGTTCAACGGTTTCGCGCTGGTTAACGGATGGATTACCGGGATAACTGACAGTGTCATTCTTTCGGCCCTCCTGTTTTTCGGAATTCTGGGAATGGCCTCCGATCTGCTGAACACGCCCTTTTCGGTATACGATACGTTTGTGATTGAAGAGCGTTTTGGCTTCAATAAAACAACCTCCAAAACATTTCTCCTCGATAAATTGAAAGGATGGTTGCTTGTAGCGATATTGGGAGGCGGTTTGCTTGCTCTGATTATTTTCGTGTGGCAAAAAACCGGCAACAATTTCTGGTTATGGGCATGGGGAATCATCACTGTTATTTCCCTTTTCATGACCATGTTTTATTCCAATGTAATTGTGCCACTATTCAATAAGCAAACACCGCTCGAAGATGGGGAATTGAAAAACAAAATTCAGCAATTCTCCTCTAAAGCCGGATTTCAGCTAAAAAATATCTATGTCATCGACGGATCAAAACGCTCGACCAAAGCCAATGCCTATTTTACGGGGATTGGCCCCAAAAAGCGGATTGTGCTTTATGATACGTTGATCAACGACCTGACGACCGACGAGATTGTGGCTGTGCTGGCCCACGAGATTGGGCATTACAAGAAGAAACACAACATCACTGGGCTTTTTATTGGGATTCTTGAAACCGGGATCATGCTTTATATCTTCTCCCTTCTGGTGGGTTCGCCGGTATTATCGAACGCACTGGGAGTTGAAGAGCCCCGTTTCCATATTGGCCTGATTGCCTTTGGAATTCTCTATTCTCCGCTTTCATTCTTCCTGAGCATACTGACCAATCTGGTCTCACGAAAAAATGAATACCAGGCCGATGCCTTTGCCGCTCAGTACGGACTCGCTTCGGAACTGGCTTCAGGGTTGAAAAAGCTTTCGGTTAAAAACCTGAATAACCTGACACCTCATCCGTTGTATGTATTTTTCAACTATTCGCACCCAACACTCTTGCAACGCTTAAACCATTTAGAAACCAAACAATCATGAACGCAGAAATTATTACCATTGGAGATGAAATACTGATTGGGCAAATTGTCGACACCAATTCGGCATGGATGGCCACCGAACTGAATGCCATCGGGGTAAAAATTGCTCAAATCACGTCCATATCCGACAACCCCGAACAGTTGGTCGAAGCACTGGACAATGCCCGCAAACGCGCCAATATCGTGCTGATGACCGGCGGTTTAGGCCCCACCAAGGACGATCGCACCAAAAAGGTACTGACATCCTACTTTCATTCTCAATTGGTTCAGAATGCCGAAACGCTGCAAATTGTTACCGATATCTTCCAAAAAAGGGGATTGGAGGTAACACCGCTGAACATCGACCAAGCGCTTGTTCCCGAATGTTGTACCGTATTGCCCAATCGGGCAGGAACAGCTCCCGGAATGTGGTTTGAAGACGAAGGCGTTATTTTTGTATCCATGCCCGGTGTACCTTATGAGATGAAACATTTGATGACCGGACAGGTATTGCCGCGACTGAGAGCCTTAAATTCCGCTGGAAGAATTGTACACCGTACCATTCAGACCATTGGCATTCCGGAATCATTCCTGGCAAAAGAACTTGAAAGCTGGGAAGATGCCCTTCCGGAACACATTCATCTGGCTTATCTGCCCAGCCCGGGGCTGATCAGGTTACGCCTCTCGGCTTTTGGCGAGGATGAAAAACAACTGGAAGCCGAAGTCAACAGCCAGATCGAGAAACTGAACCGGATTATTCCCGATGCCATCTATGGTTATGGCGAAATATCCATCAGTGAGGTAATCGGGGAGTTGCTGAAAGATAAAAAGTCGATGGTTTCTACCGCCGAAAGTTGTACCGGCGGAATGATTGCCCATCAGATTACCTTAATTCCCGGAAGTTCCGAATGGTTCAAGGGTTCGGTGGTTGCCTATTCAAACGAGGTGAAGCAAAAAGTGCTGGGCGTTGAAGAGCAGATGCTGATCCGGCATGGTGCGGTAAGCGAAGAGGTAGTGAGGCAAATGGCCGAAGGTGTGCGAAAGGTAATCGGAACCGAATACGGTGTTGCCACATCGGGAGTTGCAGGGCCTTCGGGGGGAACACCGGAAAAACCAGTTGGGTTGGTTTGGATTGCGGTTGCCGGACCGGAAAAAACCATTGCCGAAGCATTCCGTTTTTCTAGCGACCGGGAACGAAACATTACCCGTGCTGCATTGACGGCACTCGATAAGTTGAGATTGATGCTGAAAGAGTAGTTTTCGCTATTGAAAACAATAGGAAAGGCCATCCGATGCCTGATCTTTGATTCCCTGAACCAATGGAGTCAGTTTCTTTATTGCTTCTTTTTGTTCGCTGAGAACACCCTGGTCGGCTGCATCTTTTGTCTGAGCCAACAGATCGGAAACGGCAGCAAGTAATAGCGTGGCGGTATTGGTTCCTTCGCTGCAACCACAATCCGAAGCATACTCTTTTGCCAGATTGATGGATTTGATCATCGCTTCGGCCTGTGAAATTACTTTATCCAACGAACGTTGCCCGTCTTCGAGTTTTGCTGCCTGAACGGCTTTCTTTATGTTTTTTATCGCAACCGAAGCCGATGATTCAACATTCTGCATCTCACTCTGATAATCGGTACACTGTGCCGGGAGTGAAAGAGTGAAAAAAACAAATGCAATGACTAAACAGGTACGTCTTCTCATTCTACTCAATCGTTTTTGCTAGAATATAGACTCAAATATATCCCAAATATTTTCAAATTGGGGAACATTTTTTTATTAAAAAAACAAAACCCGCCGGAGAAAGCTCACGGCGGGTTGTCCACAAAATGATCGATCTGTGTACCCTATCGCGGAATGAATGACATGTATTCGCTGGGAGTGCCCCAGCCGTGTGTATTGCCCCCGGTAACGCGGATATAAATTTCTTGTCCCTTGTTTAATCCTTCAATTTCCAGATTTTTCGATGAAGCCGGATCCAGTACGGTTTTCCAGCTCGATGCGTCATTGGGGGTAGTGGATGTTTCTACCTTGTAACGGTCGGCATCGGGCAGGGTTTCAATATAGATCTTGGCGCTGCAGGCTATTGACCCGTCGGTAATACGCCGGATGATTACTTTCCCCGGTATGTTGTGTGGCGTTGCATCTTCGTTGCAGTCGAAACCCGACAGCAGGATGATGGCTTTGTCGCCATCCGCAACTTTATCGACGTAAACAGATAGATCTTTCAACAGGTCAAACACCACCTGCGACTGTTCGAGTACGGCCTGGTTCTTCTGTTTACTGCCATCCTTGGCATGAATCAGGTTCAGCAATTTGGTATTCTCGCTGTTTAGTGTCTCCATTGACGGATCGGGCGTAACAAAGATGGTCGGGTTTTCCGTGATGCCGGTAGATACCTTTCCTGCCAGTTGATTTACTTTGGTAAATTCTTTGGCTTTTACGTGTAATGCAGATTGAATCATAACACCTGTTTTTTTGATTTTGAGTCAAAGGTAGGAGATGATATGGAGGTGGACATCCTGTTTGGTATTGCAATTTTGATCAGATTATAATATGACCAAAAGTCTTGAAGGAGAAAAATCGGGACATGCAGTTACCGGTTTCCATTTAGGCACAATGCCCCCGTTGTTAAACCCGGCCCTGAATTGCTTTTTCACCGGGAACACCTGCCCGGTGATGGCCGTATCCTTTTTTCTTCCCCGGAGGAACAGCACGCAGCAGGCGGTATCCTTTCAGCTTACCGGGAGTACCAGTCTGGTGAAGGCGGTATCCTGTCAGCTTCCCGGGAGTACCAGTCTGGTGAAGGCGGTATCCTGTCAGCTTCCCGGGAGTACCAGTCCGGTGAAGGCGGTATCCTTTCAGCTTCCCGGGAGTACCTGTACGGTGAAGGCGGTATCCTGTCAGCTTCCCGGGAGTACCTGTACGGTGAAGGCGGTATCCTGTCAAGTTCCCGGGAGTACCTGTCCGGTGAAGGCGGTATCCTTTCAAGTTCCCGGGAGTACCTGCCCGGTGAAGGCGGTATCCTTTCAAGTTCCCGTGGGTATCCGAACTATTCCCGCTCTTTTTTTCTGGAAACAGATGGTCTCTCAGGCTGGGTTGAGATGGACAACCCGGTAACGGTGAGGGCTTTTCCCGGTAAATTTTCTGAACGAGCGGGCAAACGAAGAGTACGACCGGAAGCCACACGCTTCGGCCAGCGCT
>DAOQAB010000094.1:0-1728 GCA_035353695.1 Prolixibacteraceae bacterium | reverse complement strand
GAACGAGCGGGCAAACGAAGAGTACGACCGGAAGCCACACGCTTCGGCCAGCGCTTCGAGGGTAAGGTGTTTCATCTCCCCGTTGTTGAGTAGCTTGCAGGAGTACCCGATGCGGTATTCGTTGATAAAATCGGAGAAATTCTTCTCCATCTTGCTGTTGAGCAGGTGCGAGAGATGATGGGCGGGTATGCCGGTATGGCTGGCAAGGTCGTGGAGCGAGAAGGCGGGGTCGAGGTAGAGCGGTTTCTCTTCCAGGGTGGCCCGCAACCTCGACAGGTATTGACTGGCCAGCTCCTCGTCGAGGTGGAGCCTGTGCTCTATATTGCGGTGTGGTTCGTTGGGTTGCTGCATCATCAGCCCGGTATGCCATACCGACTGGATAAAGAGCGACAGCACCAGGGCATCGGTTACCAGCATGCTGCATAGGGTATTGGTGAAGTCGTTCTTCCGGCTGACAGAAAAAACAATGGCTGCCACCAACAACAGCAGTGCAATGGCTAAAAAATGGTAGAGCCAGCCAAGGCTAAGGCGGCTGGTCACGGTTTTGTCCTTCCGTGCCCCTTTCTTACGGTGGTGGATAAGCCAAACCCCCGCTACCAGATAGCATGGTGCCTGAAGGTAGAAGATGGTATCGAGCACCCGGTTGTCCCAGTTCATTAAGATATAGTCGGCCTGCAGTTGTGCAATACGCACATCGGTGGGCAGCAAGGCAAACCACACCAGATAAACCAGCGACGGCACCACCGGCAGGGCATGGAGCCAGGTGCGCCATCGCCGTACCGATTCGTTATAGCCCAGCAGCACCCGCACATAGAGATAGAGCGACGGGCCTATAAGCATTAGCACCACGTTGCTGAGGGGGAAGTAGCAGGCAAGCAGCCGGGTGGTTGGGTAGGAGTGGGCCATGTAGAGGAAACCGGTAAGCAGGTTGAAGAGGGCCATCAGCAGCAGGGTAATGGCCAGTAAACGGTTGGCCCGCCTCAGTGGCGAGGGTTTCAGCAACAGTACCAGCGAAAAAAAGATGGTAATGAAGGCGGAGAATATGGTCAGATAAACCAACAACATGATTATCTGTTTTTTATTAAGGCTAAGGTATGAAAATAAACCAATACGGCGCAAGAGGGTGTATGGTGGTTTTTAGTTGGTTGGGGTTAAAAAAAGAGAAAATGATGGATGGAAATTTTGGGGGATGCACGATTTGTTTGATTTTTATTATCACAATTTCAAATTTTCCACCATCGAACAAACGTTGTTTTGGTTATCTGTTTAAAATAATTTGTTAAGTTTGACTAGTTAAAACGAGATGCTTTGGATGACTGTTCAACAACGCTTTCGATTCCCGATAACGTTTGAGCCAATTATCCCTTTGCCACTATAGATACAAACCATGACCTTTCAGCAAATACTGGACAACTACCGCGAAAATGCCTTTTCGGAACGTGATAAGGGCGACCGATTTGAACGACTGATGCAGGCTTATCTGCTTACCGACCCCAAATATGCCTTTCTGTTTAAAAATGTGTGGCTCTGGAACGAATTCCCCGGGCGCAACGATTTGGGAGGAACCGATACCGGTATTGATCTGGTAGCGCTCACCCTCGAAGGCGACTACTGGGCCATTCAGTGCAAATGTTATCAGGAAGGGACAACCATTGATAAACCTGCGGTGGACAGTTTCCTTTCGACATCGAGCCGGGAGTTTAAAAACGAGCAGATGCAAACCACCCG
>DAOQAB010000093.1:0-14637 GCA_035353695.1 Prolixibacteraceae bacterium | reverse complement strand
GAGCATTAGCCTTCCAAGCTAAGGGTCGCGGGTTTGAATCCCGTCTCCCGCTCATTTCATTTATTTAATGCCGAATTAGCTCAGTTGGCCAGAGCACGTGATTTGTAATCTCGGGGTCCTCAGTTCGAATCTGAGATTCGGCTCATCACAAAAAAAGGGAACGACATCGTTCCCTTTTTTTGTTTCAGACTTTTATTTCGTTAGGTAATTCAGCGCTTCTTCCAGAGTGTCGAAAGGAACAACGGGATCTTTAACGACGGTATTGTATGCCTGAAGCAAAACCTTCTTTAGTCCGGTAACTCCAATCGCTGTGTTTTTTGATGGACGAGAATTAAAGTGTTCACGGGCATATTGGCTCGCTTTCTTCATGTATTCTGTGCTGCCATATCCGCCTCTGAAGTCGTTAATTGTTAACCAAACGCCGGAGGTTTTGTAAAATTCTGCTTTTACTTCATCTAATACAGCCAGTGTGTCATCAATGTTTTTGCTTTTGGTGTAATCGATGTACAGAACTTTTTTCCCGTTATGGGTGATGTAAGAGACATTACTCATGGTGTGAAAATTAAGGTTAAAAGCCCTGTCCCGATCATCGGAACAGGGCTCATTTTTTTTAATTGTTGTATTATTATCCTTTCTTAATAGCTGCTTGAGCTGCTGCCAAACGGGCAATTGGTACCCGGAAAGGAGAACAGCTAACATACGTTAATCCAGTCTTGAAGCAGAATTCAACCGATGCGGGGTCTCCTCCCTGTTCACCACAAATGCCAACCTTGAGTTCAGGACGGGTTCCCCGGCCTTTTTTAACGGCCATGTCGATTAATTGACCTACACCATTCTGATCGATGGTCTGGAATGGGTCTGCAGGCAACATTTTGTTGTCGAGGTAATCGTGCATGAATCCACCGATATCGTCACGGCTGAAGCCAAAGGTCATCTGAGTGAGGTCGTTGGTGCCGAAAGAGAAGAATTGAGCGGTTTTGGCCATGCGGTCGGCGAGCAAACAGGCACGTGGAATTTCAATCATGGTGCCATATTTGTAGTCAATTTCACTCAGTCCAAGTTTAGCGCAAACTTCAGCATATACTTTGTCGACAATTTTCTTGGTGAAATCCAGTTCTGAAACATCGCAGGTTACTGGAACCATGATTTCGGCATGAGGATCTTTTCCTTCAATTTTTAATTCACCAGCGGCTTCAAAGATGGCCCTGATCTGCATTTCCGAAACCTCAGGGTAGGTAACACCTAAACGAACACCACGGTGTCCCATCATTGGGTTGTTTTCGTGAAGTGCTTCACCACGTTTAGCAATTGCTTCTTGTGTAATACCAAGGGCTTTTGCCAGTTCGGCTTGTTTGTCGGCATTCTGTGGCACAAATTCATGGAGTGGTGGGTCGAGCAGACGGAAAGTTACAGGAAGCCCATTCATTGCTTCGAGGGTGCCTTTGAGATTTTCTTTTGTAAATACAAAGAGTTCATCCAATGCAACGCGGCGTTCTTCAACGGTGTTGCTTAATATCATTTTGCGGAGCAGGAACAATGGCTGGTCGGAACCTTCGCCATAGAACATGTGTTCGGTACGGAAAAGGCCAATACCTTCGGCCCCAAAGTCACGGGCAATCCTGGCATCCAGTGGCGTATCGGCATTGGTGCGAACCCCCATGGTGCGGTATTCATCGACCATTTTCATGAATGCTTGGAAACGTGGATTTTCCGATGCATCCATCAATTTCAATGCCCCTAAATATACGGCACCTTTTGTTCCATTCAGTGTAATAATGTCGCCTTCATTCAAAACGATGTCGGTTCCTGCGATACGGGCTGTTTTGTCAGCTAAATTGACATGGATACCACCGGCACCTACAATACAGCATTTTCCCCAGCCACGGGCAACAAGCGCTGCATGGGAAGTCATACCACCGCGGGCGGTAAGGATCCCAGCTGCAGCACGCATTCCTTCAACGTCTTCCGGATTGGTTTCTTCACGAAGGAGGATAACTTTTTCTCCTTTTCGGAACCAGGCAACTGCATCTTCGGCAGTGAAAACAATTTTACCAACAGCAGCACCAGGGCCAGCAGGTAATCCTTTTACAAAAGCGGAAACTTTCTTTTCTTCGGCAGGATCACAAATTGGATGCAACAGTTCGTCCAACTGTGCTGGTTCAACGCGCATTACGGCTGTTTTTTTGTCAATTAGTCCTTCTTCGAGCATGTCCATGGCCATGTTCAGCGCAGCTGTACCGGTACGTTTTCCAACGCGGCACTGGAGCATGTAAAGAACACCTTCCTGGATGGTGAATTCAATATCGAGCATGTCTTTATAGGCATGGCCCAGAATGTTGCGGATCTCATCGAGCTCCTTGTATGTTTCAGGCATTGCTTCCTGCATACTTTTCATGTGCTTATTTTGTTCGTTTTTGGTGTCATCGTTGAGTGGGCTGGGTGTACGTATACCAGCAACAACGTCTTCTCCCTGGGCATTAACCAGCCATTCGCCATAGAATTTGTTTTCGCCGGTAGCCGGGTTACGGGTAAATGCAACGCCGGTTGCCGAACTGTCGCCCATGTTACCAAACACCATCGACTGAACATTTACGGCAGTACCCCATTCGTCGGGTATCCCTTCGATGCGACGGTAAGAGATCGCTTTTTTTCCGTTCCAGCTCTTGAAAACTGCTTTGATACCACCAATCAATTGTTCTTTGGCATCGTCGGGGAAAGGTTTGCCCAATACTTCTTTTACGGTAATCTTAAATTCTTCGGCCAGTTGTTTTAAATCGTCAGCCGTAAGATCGGTATCGGAAGCGTAACCTCTTTTGTGTTTGAATGCATCGAGCATTTCGTCAAGGACTTTGCGGATGCCCTTATCGCCTGCGGGTTCAATGCCTTCGGCTTTTTCCATTACCACGTCGGCGTACATCATGATCAGACGACGGTATGAGTCGTAAACAAAACGTGGATTGTTCGTTTTTTTAATAAACCCGGGAAGGGTTGCAGAGCAGAGACCAATATTTAGTACGGTGTCCATCATTCCGGGCATTGAACTGCGGGCGCCAGAGCGGCACGAAACCAATAATGCGTTTTCAGGGTCGCCATATTTCATTCCCATGATTTCTTCCGTTTGTTTCATTGACGCCCAAACATCATCCATCAAACTGGCCGGAAGTTCACAGTTATTTTTATAATACTCAGTACAAACTTCAGTTGTAATTGTAAATCCAGCTGGTACTGGTAATCCTAAAAGGCACATTTCTGCAAGGTTAGCACCTTTCCCGCCAAGCAAATTTTTCATATCTGCTTTACCTTCGGCCTTTTTACCGCCAAAAGTATAAACGAACTTTGTTGTCATAATTATGAGTTAATTAAGATATTAAAATAGTTGTTTAGTATGTAATTTTCGTAAATTCTTATTGAATTGCTCTTTTAATCACCAAATTCATCACGAATGATAAAAATCTATCTTTATTGAAATATGTTTTATTATTAACAATCAATAAAACAAGAATTTGGCTCATTGGTGAAAAAGTTCAACAGGTTTTTATAACAGTTTTCAAAGTTAATGTTTTTGTTTTCCTGTAATAGAATTTGTGCAAATAATTCTTTACAAAAATTAGCTTTTTGAATGGTTTTTATTAACAATCATTAACTTTGATTTTCAGCGACTAATTTCAAGTTTGATCTATCTTTGTAGAGCAGATTTTCAAAGTTTTTTTCATAGATTTAGGTTTAGTTAGTTAGGAAGGATGGCGATGGTCATCCTTTTTCTTTTCCATCTTTCTCAATTTTGTGCCATACTTTTTCAATCCCTTTTTTTGACAGGAAAATTTTTAATGAAATGACCACATATTTTTTTTAATTTATTTAACATAGTTGAATAAAAGATTATCTTAGCAAAGAATTCTTTTATTTTTAGTTGATTGAAAAATAGTATATTATATATTTTACTGTGGTTTTTTGCCGTTTTTTCTCTTTGTTCGAGCGTTGTTCGAGCACAAGATTGTTCCGCCAAAGAAAAAAGAAGTTTTTTTGATGGCAAATATGGCATTGAAAATGAATTATATAAAGGTAAGATTTTTTATGTCGATCGAAGTATTTTCAGTGGGCATCCCTTCTTGGGAGATGATACATTGTCCTATTGTTCCATCCTAATAAATGGTACTAAGTTTGTCGATCAAAAAATTCGCTATGATATTTATTCCCAAAATTTTGTATTGACATTTGTCGATCCGATAGGCGCTCAAAGGCAGATCGTACTAAATGCGAATCAGGTCGATACGGTTTATATCGGGGGATCGGTTTTTATAAAGAATCCGGTTCCTGCTATTCGAAGTGATTTTGTTCAGTTGATCCATCAAGGGACGATTTCTTGTTATGTAGCCTGGCAGAAAGAGAAAGAGGTAAAATCGACAGCTCAAAAGTCGGGTTATGCCTATTCAAAAGAGAACCCACAAAGGTACATCGTCTATGATTCAGTTCTTTATCGGTTTAAGAATAAACGGGAATTTTTATCGGTTTTCCCTTCGCAAAAACGAAATGAGATAAAGAAATATCTTTCATCGAACCATGTTCGTATGAAGAAAGTGACAACCGACCAGTTGGAAAAACTAATTGGATATATTGAGACGGTTTTATGATGAACAGACTGGGGCTGATAATGATCTTTTTAATTCTTCCGTTCTTTTGGGGATTTGCTCAACCGGATAAGAAAATTTGTGTACCCCAGCGTTACTCAAATTATCCGATGGGTGAATTGATTAAAGAGATTTCCAGGGTTAATTCAATTTGTTTTTATTATTTACCTTCATCTGTTGAATCGGAGAAGATTAGCATTGAATCAGATAGTATACGTTTAACGGAATTCTTAAAAATAATCGCAGAAACAGGGAAACTTGATTATTATGTTAGTGGAACCGGGAATATTTATTTGTTTTCTAAAAGGGCATTTGTCACGAAGCTTCCTCTTTATTTTTTAAAGGATAATCCGATTGTTGAGAAATCAGCAATCGATCATTCATTGGGGTTTTTAGTGGGCCGTGATGCTAATACCCAAACGATTATAGAAGTTGGGGTGCCAGGACAGATTAATGAATCGAAAAAGGTAAAAGTGTTGGGGCACCTGATGGATGAATCAACCAATGCCCCTTTAATTGGCGCCACTCTTTTTATTAAAGATAATGGTGCGGGCGTATCAACCAATGCCAATGGCGATCTTGTGATTCATTTAAAACAGGGAACTTATTCTGTTGTTTTTCAATGTGTGGGTATGCAAGAGAAGAATTGCCAGTTAAAAGTCTATTCCAGTGGTTCATTTACCTTGAAAATGTCCCAGAGTGTTCTTTCAATCGACGAAGTGCAGGTGAGAAAAGTTACAGGTAAAAGAGGTACTGGGAGTGGTATTGAATCGGTTGATTACATGTCGATTAAAGAAATGCCAACCTTGTTGGGAGAGAAGGATGTGCTGAAAATTGCCCAGCTTTTGCCTGGTATTGTCAGTGTAAGTGAAGGTTCAGGTGGGGTGAATGTTCGGGGCGGAAATGCCGATCAAAATTTGTTTTATATTCAAAAAATTCCTGTTTACAATAGCTCCCATCTGTTTGGATTCTTTTCTTCGGTCAACTCAAGTGCTGTTGAGAATTTTTCTATTTATAAAGGTCAGATACCCGTTTCTTATGGGGGCAGGCTGTCGTCGGTATTCGATGTTCAGATTCGCAATGCTCCCAAAGATAAATTCTTCACAGAGGGTGGAATTAGTCCTGTTTCAGCCAATATTGAACTCGAAACACCTCTGATTAAAAATAAAATGGGGTTGATTGTCAGTGGAAGGTCCACCTATTCAAACTGGATTTTGAAACAGTTGAAAGATCCTGATTTGAGAAATAGTAAAGCCTCTTTTTATGATATTATTTCAAGAATAGATTATGATCTGACCCCAAAAGACAAACTGAGTTTATCTGGTTATATTTCAAGCGATTATTTTAATTTGAATGGTTTGACCAATTATACCTATGGAAATTCTGGCGGTGTTCTGGAATACAACCATCGTTTCAACCCGAGGTTAAAACTTTCAGGATATCTGGTTGGAAGCAACTACCACTTTAAAACGATTGATGAGTCAACTTTGTCGGATGCGTATGAACATTCGTATCGGATTGGCCAGTATGAACTTCGTACCGAAATGGATTGGTCTTTGAATAAGTACAACTCCGTCCAGCTGGGCTTTAGCAATATTTTGTATCATCTCGATCGGGGTAATGTAAATCCGTATGGGGATGAATCGCTTCGGTCGATTGTTTCCCTCGGTAAAGAACGTGCCATGGAAGGGGCCGTTTTTTTTAGCGATGAGGTAAAAATTGGTAGCAGGTTAACTGCCTATTTGGGTTTGAGGTATAGTTATTTTTCGGCATTAGGGCCTAAAACGGTCCGGATGTATAAGCCGGGTGTTGAAAAAAGTGATTTGTCGGTCGAAGGTACGAAGGAATATGGCAATAACGAATCGATTGCTTTTTATTCCAATCCTGAATTTCGTGCCGGGCTCGACTTTCGTGTTTCATTAAACGGTTCGTTGAAGATGTCATTCACCCAAATGGATCAATATCTGTTTATGCTGAGCAACACCACTTCGATTGCACCCAATGATCAGTGGAAATTGGCTGATAATCACATAAAACCACAGCGATCGATGCAATATTCACTGGGATACTATCATCGGGTAAATGTTCCCAAACTGTTGCTCTCAGCCGAGATCTATTATAAGAAGGGTAATGATATTGTTGAATACAAGGATGGTGCCGATTTCCTTTCAACACCTTATGTTGAAACCACGATCCTTCAGGGTGTTCAGGATGCTTATGGCGCTGAATTGATGATTAGTAAAGAAGCTGGTAAATTCAATGGTTGGTTGTCGTATACCTATTCACGATCAAATATTACCGTTGATGGTTTGAATACTTGGGAAAAAATTAATGACGGGAAGTCGTATCCGTCGAATTTTGATAAGCCACATGTGTTGAATATGGTATTGAACTGGAAGATTAACCGGAGGTATTCGATTTCATCCAACGTGGTTTATAATTCTGGCAGGCCTGTAACTCTGCCTATTGGCTACTATTATCTCGAAAGTTTCCCTTATGTCGATTATTCCGAGAGAAACGAATACCGGATACCGTATTATTTTCGGGCCGATCTCTCGGTCAAAGTAGAGGGAAACCTGAAGAAGAAAAAGAAGGTACATAGTTACTGGATGGCTAGTGTATATAACTTGACAGGAAGGAAAAATGTTAACTCAGTTTTCTTCAAGTCGGAGGATGGGTTGATAAAGGGATATCAGTACTCGGTGGTTGGTGTTCCTGTTTTTACTATTTCATGGAATTGGAAACTGGGTAATTATGCGAATCATTAAATATCTATTCATTTCATTGGTAATGCTTGCCTTTACTTCGTGTATCGACAGGTTTTATCTGGATAATTCCAGTAATTCGAAACCAAAGATTGTGATTGAAGGGAATCTTATTGATAATTGTGAGGAACAAACAATAACCGTATCCTATACGTCATCAACTGAAAAAGCAGAATTTTTGGGGCTTTCCGGCTGTCAGGTGGTGGTGGTGGATCAAAACAGTATGGTTTTTAATTTCAGTGAAAAAGCCGAGAGCACGGGAGTTTATTCCGGAACAATACCCGAGGAATATTTGATGCCCGGAAATCAATTTAAAGTGATTGTTCAAACCCCCGATGGGAATCGTTACAAAAGTTCATACGAAGAAATGCTTCCTTGCCCGCCAGTCGATTCTGTCTATTATCTTTTGGAACATCATGAAACCGAGACTTCCGGAGAAATGATCGATGGACTTCAGTTCTATATCGATTTCAATGCAACCAATTATTTTGGAAAGTTCTACCGGTGGATTGTTGAGGAGACGTATGAATATCATGCTACCTGGTTGGCAACCGAATATTGGGATCCCGATCGGATTTATCGGGAAGGTAGTGCTTCATTTGTCTGTTATAAAACAGAGGTGTTAAATGATATAAACCTGCTTTCTACCGATGGATTAACTCAAAACCGGTATACGAAAGCCAAATTGCATTTTGTTGATGACCATTCTCAACGATTGCTTTATCAGTATAGTATCTTGGTAAGGCAACATTCTCTTAGTAAACAGTCATATAGCTATTGGGGTGATTTGAAAAAGAATAATCAGGCGACCGATGGTTTATATACCAAACAACCAGCAAGACCCCGGGGAAATCTTGTAAATGAAAACGATTCAACGGAAGTCGTGTTGGGATATTTCTCGGTTTCTTCTGAAACAACGAAGAGAATTGTTGTTAACTCGGTTCCTGAACTGAAATTTTATGATGTGGGATTGTGTGATGCTGAATTTTCAACAGGACCGTTACCTTACCACAAATTAGTTTTTTTTGTATATGATAACGCTCCTGATGGAACTTTCCAGAAAGGCCGTACAACGATCGATTGTGTCGATTGTAAAAAACAAGGTGGAGTAGTAGAAAAACCTGATTTTTTTAAATAGGCCATGAAAAAGGAACTGGTGAAATTTCGATTCGGTTTTTTATTGCTGCTGATTATCTTTTCAGTAGGGAGGTTGTTCGCTCAACCGGGCAATATGAAAACAGGTACGATGCCCGTTGAAAAACTTCATCTGATATCCGACCGGGATGTTTATTGCGTGGATGAAGTGATTCATTTGAAACTGATCAATCGGGCGAATGATCAGGGCTCGAATATCGATTGGAGTAATGTTGCATATTGTGAGATTATTACCCCCGATGGAAGATCGGTATGCAAAGAAAAGTTGATGTTTGTGGCTCATGGCGCCAGTGGCGATCTGATTATTCCTCATGATATTCTTTCCGGGAACTATTACTTGTGTGGCTATACCCGGTGGATGCGGAATCAGTCCCCATATTCTTATGCTTATAAACCGGTGAAAATTATAAATCCCGTTACCACCGGGTTAAATCCCAATGTAGCAGGCAGTGAAAAAAGTGTTCGTTTTAGTTCTTTTCGCAACGAAATAAATAAATGTATTTCAATTGATAAGCCTGATTCGGTTTTCTCCCGGAATAGTGATATACAAATTCGTTTGAGGACCACTTGTGATGTCGGTCTGCAGGATCAGCTGTCCGTGTCGGTTGTCAGGAAAGGAACCCATCATTCATTGACCTTTCATGCTGATGACGATGCTCAGCCGATAAAGGCGATCTGCTATATTCCTGAAACACGGGGGGTCTCTTTGTCTGGGAAGGTGATTAACCGAGCGGATAGTTTGCCTGTTCCCTATGCCCGGGTTTGGATGACACTATTCACCACAAATCCTCTTACAAGGCAAACCTATACCGATTCAATTGGAAATTTCTATTTCGATTTGGGAGTCGAGTGTGGTCAATACGATCTTTACATTCAGGCAACATCCAATAAAGAGGGTGTCGTGCCCATTGTTTTGGTCGATAACGATTTCTCGGGACAGAAAATTACTTTGCCCTATATTCCTTTTGAAATCAATGATGAAGATCGTAAACTTTATGAGGATGTGATAATCAATAGTCAGTTGCAGAATATTTTCCATCAATATTCTTCAACTCCAGATTCACTGAAAATCTCTTTTGATCATCTGTTTTATGGAAAACCCGACTTTGTGTTGAAATTTGATCAATTTATTGAGCTGCCTTCTGTAAAAGATTATGTTTCAGAATTGATGCCGAACATCCGATTAAAGAAGATCGATTCGAAAAACTATTTGAAAATTTACAGCACCAATCCCGATATGGCTTATTATGAACCATTGGTAATGGTTGATCTGGTTAAATTCGACGATGCAGAAAGCATCCTTAAATTGTCTCCAAAGCAAATCGATCGGGTAGAGGTTGTTAAGGTGCCTTATCTGAAAGGGGATAATATTTACGGTGGGATTATTCATTTTATTACAAAAACCTTCGATTTTTCAACCATCAGTTTTCCAGAGGGAGGCATTATGCTTGATTACGATTTGATCGGAAAATCGGTTGGTTTTCCTGAATATTGTAAATCGGCCCCAATTGTTGGCAACTGTCTTTATTGGGAACCCTCATTCCGCGTTGATGCTGAAGGTTCCGTCATTCATTTTAATACTGGTTCTGAGTGTGGAGAATATGATATTGTTATCGAAGGTCTGGATAAAGACAATACCCCATTTGAGGTGATCGATTCATTTGTTGTCCGCTGATCACTTCTTCCAATATTTTTAGTACATTTTTTCAGGTTCTCTTTTCTTTTGAAGGAAAAAATGGCTGTTTTTCATATTTTTAGATGACATTTTTTCCGTAAATTCCATTTGGGTTTAAAATTGAAAGGATCATCTTTCGAAAAGAGGGAAAAAATATGAACTTAAACAATTTTACAATTAAAGGACGAGATACCATCAATCAGGCAGCACAAATTGCAGCCTCGTATGGTCAACAAGCGATTGAAACCGGACATATTCTGAAAGCCGTAGAAGAAATTGCTGATAATATCAGTAGTTTCTTGTTCAATAAGCTGGGGGTAAATGTTCCGGTAATGAATCTGGCTCTGAATAAGATTATTGAGAGCTATGCCACGGTCAGCGGAGGACAACCTTATTTGTCAAATGCGGCAAATGTATCTATTCAGCAGGCAATTAAATATGCCACCGAGATGGGAGACCAGTATGTCTCAGTAGAACATTTGCTCTTAGGTTTGCTCGATGCCAGCGATCAGGTCTCCTCGTTGATGAAAGACAGTGGAGTTTCAAAGAAAGAGTTAAAGGAAGCGATTACGGAATTGCGTAAAGGAGCAAAGGTTGAAAGTGAATCGGCTGAAGACACGTTTAATTCCCTGGGACGGTTTGCCATTAATATGGTTGAACAGGCGCAGAAAGGAAAACTTGACCCGGTAATTGGCCGTGACGATGAAATCCGCCGTTTGCTGCAAATCCTTACCCGTCGAACCAAAAATAACCCGATCCTGATTGGCGAACCAGGCACCGGTAAAACGGCAATTGCCGAAGGTTTGGCTCAGCGTATTGCCAAAGGCGATGTGCCCGAAAACCTGAAGTCGAAGCTGATTTTTTCACTCGATATGGGTGCCTTGGTGGCTGGAGCCAAATACAAGGGCGAGTTTGAGGAACGGTTGAAATCGGTTGTAAATGAAGTGGTCAAGGCCGAAGGTGAAGTCATTCTTTTTATTGATGAAATTCACACCCTGATTGGTGCAGGAAAAGGTGAAGGTGCCATGGATGCAGCCAACATCCTAAAACCCGCATTGGCCCGTGGCGATTTGCGTGCCATTGGTGCTACTACGCTCGACGAGTATCAGAAATACTTCGAAAAAGATAAGGCGCTCGAACGTCGTTTCCAGCCGGTAATGGTCGATGAACCCGATGTGCCAAGTTCGATTTCAATCCTTCGTGGTTTGAAGGAACGCTACGAAAACCATCACAAAGTGAGGATTAAAGACGAGGCGATTATTGCTTCGGTAGAGTTGTCGCACCGGTATATTACCGAGCGTTTTCTACCCGATAAGGCCATTGACCTGATGGATGAAGCCGCTTCAAAGCTTCGGTTGGAAATGGATTCCCTGCCCGAGGAGTTGGATGAGATCGAACGTAAGATCAAACAGCTTGAAATTGAACGGGAAGCCATTAAACGAGAAGATGACCATTCGAAGTTGAAAGTTATCGAAGAACAACTGGCCAATTTACAGCAAGAACGGAGCAAGTACCGGGCTGAATGGGAAACAGAAAAACGGTTGATTGATGGGATTCAAAAGAATAAAAAAGATATTGAGGATTTGAAATACCAGGCCGATCAAGCTGAAAGGATGGGCGATTATGGCCGTGTTGCTGAAATTCGTTATGGGCTGATTAAGAATGCCGAAAATGAAATCAACCGGTTGCAGTCGGAACTGGAGGAAAAGCACAAGAAAAGTTCACTGATCAAGCAGGAAGTTGATGCCGATGATATTGCCGAAGTTGTGAGCCGCTGGACCGGCATTCCGGTTTCGAAGATGCAGGAAAATGAACGGATGAAGCTTCTCCATTTGGATGATGAACTGTCCAAGCGAGTGGTTGGTCAGAAAGAAGCGATTGCGGCTGTTGCCGATGCGGTTCGGCGCAGCAGGGCCGGGCTGCAGGATGAGAAGCGGCCAATCGGATCTTTCATCTTTCTGGGTACGACCGGTGTAGGGAAAACCGAACTGGCAAAAGCATTGGCCGAATATCTTTTCGACGATGAAAACATGATGACCCGTATCGATATGAGCGAGTATCAGGAGAAATTCTCAGTAACCCGTTTGATCGGTTCTCCTCCGGGATATGTTGGCTACGATGAAGGTGGTCAGCTCACCGAGGCTGTACGTCACAAACCTTATTCGGTCGTATTGTTCGACGAAATAGAGAAAGCACATCCCGATGTTTTCAACGTTTTGTTGCAGGTTCTCGACGACGGACGTTTAACCGATAACAAAGGGAGGGTGGTGAATTTCAAGAATACAATTATTATTATGACTTCGAATATTGGTTCGCAGCACATTCAGGAGTTGTTTGAAAAAATCAACGAACAAAACCGGTACGAGGTTTATGAAGATGCAAGAAATTATGCCTTCGAAATGCTGAAGAAAACCATTCGCCCCGAGTTTCTGAACCGTATTGACGACACCATCATGTTCCTGCCATTAGGTAGGGAGGAAGTTAAAAAGATTGTCAGATTACAGTTTGATCGGATTGCTGACCGGTTGGAGGAACAGGGAATTGCCATTTCGATGACCAACGAAGCGGTGAACTGGATTGCCTCCGTGGGATTTGATCCTCAGTTTGGTGCCAGGCCAGTGAAGAGAGTGTTGCAGCGATACATCCTCAACGATTTATCAAAGCAAATTTTGGCCGGAAGTATCGAGAAAGGAAAGGATATTACTATCGATGTCGACGAAGATGAGTTGGTTTTTAAAAATGAAAAAGGGGCTTAAGCCCCTTTTTTTATAATTTTTTCAATTCTTCTTCCAGTTCGGTTTTCGCCGCCGTACATTGGTCGATAAACATTTTTACATAATCAGGATATGTCTCTACTTCAGCATTTTGTTCGGTCAAAAGCTGTAACTTCTTGAGATTTTTCCCCAAATCTTCCATTCCAACGATTAACACCGACGACTTTGCTTTGTGTGCTTCTTTTCCCAGCTCAATGTAATTTTTGTTATTCAGATAGTTGGTCATATTTACCTTAAACTCTTCCACCTGTTCCAGAAACATTTCAATCATTTCTTTCACAATGCTGCTCTCCCCACCGGTAATTTCCTTTAAATAACTAAGATCTGTATAAGACATACTTCGTTTTTTTTGATCAATATTTTACAAGTATAGCAAAAATTGAGTTTAACCACAAAAAAAACAGCTCTCCTTTTTACTGGTGTTTGTATGACTTTTTTCATGATTTCATTTTTTCTTTCCTTTTAGTTTTGTTTTTTTGAAGCTCTCTAAAAAATGAGGTTATGAAGAATACTCCGTTTACTTCTTTTCATATTGCGGCTGGTGCCAAAATGATGCCATTTGCTGGGTATAATATGCCTGTTGAATATTCGGGTATCAAAGATGAACATCTTACCGTTCGGAATGGTGTTGGTGTTTTCGATGTTTCCCACATGGGCGAAATATGGGTGAAAGGGCCGAAAGCGCTCGACTTTATCCAGAAAGTAACATCGAACGATGCGTCGAAACTGGTGCCTGGGCAAGCTCAATACTCCTGTTTCCCAAATGGGAAAGGCGGTATTGTGGATGATTTGCTGGTCTACTTTTATGAAACTGAAAAATATTTGCTGGTGGTGAACGCCTCAAATATTGAGAAAGACTGGAATTGGCTTTTTTCTCAGAACGATATGGTCGTTGAACTTGAAAATTCTTCCGATAACATTGCTCAGCTGGCCATTCAGGGGCCAAAATCAATCGAGGCACTTCAAAAACTTACCGATATTGATTTAAAAACAATTCCATATTATACTTTCAAAGTTGGAACCTTTGCCGGAGTGAAGAACGTAATTATTTCGGCAACCGGTTATACCGGAGCTGGAGGCTTCGAACTCTATTTTTATAATGAAGCTGCGCCGGTGATTTGGAATGCCATATTTGAAGCGGGTGCTGAATTTGGGATTAAACCCATCGGGCTGGGAGCGCGTGATACCCTTCGGCTCGAAATGGGTTTTTGCTTATATGGAAACGACATTGATGATACGACTTCGCCAATTGAAGCGGGTTTGGGCTGGATTACCAAATTTACTACATCAAAGAATTTTATCGATAAAGAATTATTGTTGCGTCAAAAAGAGGAAGGCGTTTCCCGAAGGTTACGAGGTTTTAAAATGATCGACCGGGGAATTCCCCGTCATGGTTACGATATTGCCAATGCAGAAGGCCAAATTATTGGGCATGTTACTTCCGGTTCAATTTCACCCGTGTTGGGAGTTGGGGTTGGAATGGGGTACATCCAGTCTGGCCAATCCGACTTGGGGAATAACGTTTATATTGTCATCCGTGAAAAACTTCTCAAAGCAGAAGTGGTAAAAATACCGTTTATCTGAAAACACTGCTGGTGCGTTAAAAATTAAAACTTAATATCAAACAAATCGAACTGTAG
>DAOQAB010000092.1:0-14723 GCA_035353695.1 Prolixibacteraceae bacterium | reverse complement strand
AATTTACAAAAACTTGGTAGGCTTATCCTTTTACAAACATACAGCCTTCAGGGGGGCGGGGGGTTATTGGGTTTTCTCGATCCGCTCAAAGGCCAGTTTTGAACTGATGATGGCCATCGGCAGCCCGGCACCGGGGATGGTCGACGCCCCCACATAAAAGACATTTTTAAACTTCTCATCAAAATTGGCCGGACGGAAAGCCCCGATCTGTCCCATGTTGTGCGCCAGCCCCAGCCCGCTACCCCGGTGCAGATGAAACTGTTGCTGCCACTCCAGCGGCGTATAGACCGTCTTCGTCACGATCTCCGGCAAGATATCCTGACCAATCCTCGCCGAGAAATCCGTGAGGATACTCTCCACAATCGCATCCCGGTCGTCCCAGTTGGGTTTGTTCAGCAGATTGGGTACCGGGCAGACAAAAAAGAGGCTTTCACACCCTTCGGGCGCACACTCCGGATTAAACTTCGACAACACATTCACATAATAATAAGGCTTCTGCAGGGTATTGGGATCGTCAAGTATGCCGTGGGCATACTCCTCAAAATTGGATCCCAGATAGTAATTGTGGTGGTTCACCTGCGGCAGTTTACACTTCAGCCCCACATAAAAGGTGAGGTATCCCATGGTCCAGTTCATCCGGTCGAGTTTTTCCACCGAATAGTTCCGCCGTTTAAAAATCGTACCCCGGAATACCGCCGCATCCCCGTTGACCAGAAAAGCATCCGCCTTCCATTGTTTTCCCTCCCGGTCGACCAGAGACTCCAGTTTTTTTCCGTTCCCGACAAAATCCACAATTTCGGTGTGATAATAAATGGGCACCTTCTCCTTCTCCAGCTCTTTTACAAGGCCTTCCACGATTTTATACATTCCCCCCTCTACATTGTAATAGCCATCGTGTTTAAACTCGGTATAGGAAAGCAGGGTGTAGATGGCCATGGTATCGAAGGGGGTCCGTCCCAGGAAGAAAGCCACCAGGGAAGCGATTTGCCGCGCCTCTTTGGAGGTGAAATGGCGCGCCACCTCCTGCCAGAAGCTTCGGAAAAGAATGGGAAGATGTTTGGGATTCACCCGCATGAGGGTTAACAGGTAACCGGCGATCGAATCAAAATTGTTCTTGATGACCAGATCGACCGTATCGTTGAACACGGCCCCACACCGTTTGAGGTAGCGGTTCATCTTTTGCTCAAAATCGGGTTCGATTTCGGAGAACTGTTCGGCCAGCCGGTGAATATCCTTATAGAGGTTGAACATGCGGGTGTCGCCGCTGAAATGGACCGAATAGAGCGGGTCGAGTTCCACAAACCGGAAGGGCATTTCGATGTGACAATCGCGGGCAAACGCTTCAAACTCATAGGTCATGGTGAAGAAGCTGGGGCCGGTATCGAAGGTGAACCCCTCTTTTTTGATCTGGTTCAGCCGGCCACCCGCCTGCCCGTTCATCTCAACGATTTCGACCTGATACCCCTTCTTTACTAGCCGCAAAGCCGTTGCCAACCCGCCGATTCCGGCTCCGACAATCAAAACACGTTTATCCATCCTATTTCATTTTTTTGAGCACTCCGGGGTAGAGTTCATCCCTCACCCACGAAAAGCCCGGTTCAATTTTCAGTATCTTTTCATAATACGCCTTTGCCTCCCGATCGTGTTTCGTTGAGGTGAACGCTTCGGCAATCTGAACCAGCAGGCTCAGGTAGTTCCAGTCTTCCCTAATCTGTTCCGGGTTTCGCTCCATCAGGCTCTCTGCCTTTTGGTAATAACTCAATGCCACCGTCTTTGATCCGCCAAAGAGAGCCGGCATGTAATACTGGATATTGCCATATTGAATAAACCCAAACGGGTTGGTTGCATCCTGTTTCATGGCCAGCCGGGCACATTCGATACTCTTCGGCCCCAAAAAGGGCGCTTTCAGCAGGTTCAGCCCCAGCCGGTAACCATAAAAAGCCGCCTTATAGGAATTGACCAGCGAAGGGTTGCTTCCTGTTTTTTCCAGGGCGAGCAGATTCTTTTCGGCCAACTCCAGGTAGCGTTTGGCTTCCTCATCTTTCTTATTCCCAATGCACCAGGCAATGTATCCATACTGATAATTCAGCCACTGGCACCGGTATTCGTTAGTGGGCGTTTTCTGCTCTCCCATCTCATCGACCACCCGTTGCCACCGTGCCATATCGTTCCGGATATAGGCCTGGTAGATCTCCGTTTTTTCGGAGGCTGAAACGGGACAAACGCCCAAAAGCAGCAGAAGGAGTGCTAGGAGAACGTTCTTCCTTTCCATGTGTACTCTTTTTTGATCCGGTTGATAAAAGCCCTAAAAATAACGATTCCCAGGGAGATTTGCTGCGGAATGAGGAAAAGGATATTCAACCCGGCAGGTTGCCGGCTGGTGACTGAGACGAGGATCCGGGTCAGTATCACGGTGGCGATATAGGCAACCAGGTACGAAACGGGAAAGGCAAAAGAGACGGCCAGAAAGCCCAGGGTAGTGATAAGCCAGAAGAGAAGGGCCAGCAGGAAGGAGTTGCCAAAGAAGGAGATCACATTTTTGGAAAAGCCATTTACCGCCTCCCGAAAGCCGGGATACATGCGGCATTCAAGGGAGTGATCGCCCACGGTGCATATCACCGGGATCCGCTTTTGTTTGAAATACCGGGCAATGGCAATATCCTCCACTTTGTTGTTCGAGAATTGTTCGTGGGGCTTTGTTTCGAAATAACGGGAGGCTTCAAACAGCATAAACTGTCCGTTGGCCGCCGAAAGGGAAACAAATTTCGACCGATGGACCAGTGCCAGTGGCAACAGGGTTAGCAGAATAAAATTCATTACCGGCACAGCTGCCCACTCCCCTGCACTACCCATTCGCTGCCGGGGAAAGAGGGAAAGCAGCCCCAGCCGGCGCTTTTGGGCCAGGTTCACCGCACGGCGGATGATCCCGTTTTTCACCCGGACATCGGCATCGAGAAAAAGCAGGTATTCACCCTTCGCCTGCTGGGAGAGGCAATGGCAGCCGTAATTCTTACCCAGCCAGCCGGCAGGTAACCCATCGGAATGGATCAGCCGGAAGCGGGTATCGTGCGCGGCAAAAGCGGCAACCACTTCCGCGGTGCCATCGGTGGAAAGATCATCAAAAACAAGCACTTCGATATGCTGAACCTCCTGGTTTTGCAGATCGGACAACAAATTCCGCAGGTTCTCCTCTTCATTCCGCGCCGGGATCAGCACCGAAACCAATCCCTGAAACGCCTCGCCTCCGGCTTTTAGTCTCGGGGCAAAGAGAAGGTTCATCAGCGCGACCAGAAACTGAAGCGCCGTGAAACAAAGAACGATCGTTGCCAATACGCTCATCCGATTCGTTTTTTTTGTTTTTCAACCGATTGAGAATAGAAAAGCCGGTACTCCTCCTGAAGCGATGACAGGCTGCTCTCTCCGGTGTACTCCCGGATATAGGAATAAAGGCCCGGTTTGCGATCGGAAAAATAGTCGACCAGATTGACCAGAAACACCACCTGGATCTCCGTCTCAAGATGGTTCAGTATCCAGGCAACCCCCTTTTCAAAGGTGATATCCGGGTCGTTCATGCTTTGGATCTCCCCCTGGGGAAAGAGAAGCACCATATTTTGGGCATCCTTCAGGATTTCGACTGTATAACGCAAACTCTCCACCACACTTTTCGCCCCCGGGCAAACCGAGAAACAGCCGGAATAGTTGAAATACCAATGTTTGCGAAGCTGATCTTCCTGCATCATCGCATGAAATTTGCGGTGCAGGAGCCGGATATTCACCTCGGAGCCCCAAAAGCCATCCCACCAGCTGATGTGGTTCGACAGCAGCAGGAGAGGCAAATGACGATCGTTCAGTTCGCCCTCGATAGAATGAGTTCCAAAATCCTTTTTCAGGATCGAGTGACCATACCATTCGAAAAACGGATAGAGGAGCAGATGATGTTTTGCTTTCAGGATCATACAATTATTTTAAAGAAAATATACAGTGTCAGGAAAAACAAAAACTGGCAACCGAAAATCATCCGGGCCATCGGGTTTTCCATCCTGATCCGGAAGATCTTCAGGAGGGAGTGGAAGAAAAGCGCCAGGATAAACCAGACGCAATAGTTCTGAAGCGGCACCACCTCCCCTTTCCAGTGCCATAAATCGATGGCGGGGGCTACCTGTTCCATCACCAGATCGTAGAGCAACATCCCCAGGGAGGCCACCACCACCTTCAACAGGTTGGGAAGCTTCCACCCTTCAACCACCGAAGCGGTGGTATAAACCAGAAAAAGCCAGTTGAGGCCTATCATCAACGGGGTGTGAAACAATTTGGGACCCAGTCCCCGTCCATATTCATACCCTCCGAAAACTTTGCCGGTCGCCACGCCCATGGCTTCCACCACAAAGGAGAGCAGGAAAATCGCCACGAAACAGCCGATCATCCGGCGGTTGATGGCGCTCTGGTGAAAAAACGAGAGCACCACAAAGTTCACCAGAAGAGCCAGCGGTGTTAACCAGACAAAGAGCGGGAAGCTCCAGGGAAGGATCATCCCCAGCGTCCCAACAATATAAAAAATGACTAGGAACTTCCGCACCTCCTGAGGCCGCTCCCGGTAATAGCTGATATAATGGTAAATAGTCATTAAAAAAAGTAAAAAGCCTGTCTGCCGGTAGGCAGGTAAAAAGTAACACAATTAGTTTATCAGTCGTAACGAATAGCGCAGCCAGGCGTTGAAGAGCAACACCATTTTGGCAGGATCGGAAACCCGGATCCGCTGGTTCATCAGTCGGGATGCCGGAGTGTACTTTAATTTTTTCAATAACTGCCTGTAATAAGAGTAGGCAATATAGACGGCCAGTTTCGATTTTCCCGGCAGCCGGACCAGCCCCTGGTAAGCATCGTCAAAATCGGCCCGGATCGAATCAATCAGCTCATTCTTCACCGCTTCGTTGAAGGAATGGATGTCAAACGAAGGGAAGTAGGTCCGGTTCAACAGCTCCACATCGGATCGAAGATCGCGCAGAAAATTGACCTTTTGGAAGGCAGAGCCCAGTTTTATGGCCGGTTTTTCAAGCGCTTCATAAAGTGGTTTGTCTCCATTCACAAAGACCTTCAGGCACATCAGCCCAACTACTTCGGCGGAACCATAGATGTACTCCCGCAGTTCGTCGTCGCTTGCATAAACCTGCTTTTCGAGATCGGCTTTCATGCTCTTCAGGAACGAGTCGATCAGATCAGCCGGAATCGCATATTTCGAGACGGTCAGCGCGAACGAATGTAAAACCGGGTTTATACTGATACCATCCTTCATGGCACGATCAAGCTGTCGTTCAAAATCTTCGAGGGTATTTTTCTGGTCGATAGAGCCGAAGGTATCCACAATCTCATCGGAGAGTCGTACAAAACCATACAAGCTAAAAATAGCCCGGCGCATCTCCTCCGGGAGAAAACGTACCGCGATGGAAAACGAGGTACTATAGGTCTGGGTTACCAGCCTGCTGGTTTGAAAAGACATTTCGGAATACAAATCCATCTCGCAAGATTTGCTGGTCGTTTTTTGTTGAGCCATAATGTTTGTCTTGTTGTTTCAAAGGTAACCTTTATTTTATCATTTAACGATAAAATTCGCCATAAAGCCGGGATACAACCCTCAATTTTTCAGGAAGTATCCACTTTCCCGATTGAAACAGTCCGAAAAAGAATCTGTTTGAATAAAAAATCTTCTCGCCATTTATCAAAAAAATAGCTTATTTCTCTAAAATAGTTAACTTTGCGACACCTGAAAAAGCGGGCAACGCTTTTTGTACAAAACAAACAATCAGTCAGAATGGAAAATTGGTTCACTGGAGTACCTTCGAATAATATCCCTTCCATACCGGATGAACCCGTTCAAAAGCGGGGGAAATCATTCGGAGGGCCGCTATTTTCAATCCATCGTCTGTGTCATCAATCGATTAAAACGGGTGGTTTTTACTCCCTGTTGCTCCTTTTTTTGCTTCTTTTCCCGGTAACCATCCTGACGGCCCAAAAGCCCATTGATAAATCATCGGCGCAGTCCGACCAGTACGACCTGAAATATACTCGGTTAAAAAACAAGATTGTCCCGTTGAGCAATCCGGTTTATCAGTTTCTCGATTATTGTGAGGCTTCGTGTAAAATCAATTTTTTGCCACAGGCCCGTCCCTACACCAAAGTCACAGTCATCAAACTGCTCAAAGAGATCCTGAACAACAACTGGCTGACTGAATACGAGAATACCAACCTGACCAATTACCTGAACGATCTCACCCGCGAATCGAATGGTTTTCAGATTCACAAACAGGAATTTGGCGAAGCGTTTACGGTCGTGGGATTTGGTGCCGAAGCGACTGCGCGAACCGGGCTAGGCACCAACGGTACCTGGGGAACCAGTTTAATTGGCATGCCGTACCTTTCGGGCGACCTGGGACAAAATATCTCGTTCCATGCGGTCATTGGCGGGGCCTTCGAACGGCTTACCCCCGATCTGTTCTACCGGTCGTATGTGAAGGACAAAAAAGTAAACCTCCCCTACCAGTCCATCGGATACTCTTGTCTGCCCTATCAGTTTAACTACGAAACGCTTTATCAGCACATTATAAAGGTCAAACCAACCCTGGAAGACTCCGATAATCCGGAGGAACAGGCCGATAAATGGAGTGTCACTTCCAACATTAACGATAAGAAGCTTAGCATCGGAATGATTTATTATACCGAGCTCAATGCCAACTGGCTCGACGGGGCGGTTCAGCTCAGCATGAACAACCAGCGGCGTGCCTGGGGAAACGACGATCACAACCTGATCCTCTCCTCTACCGCCCGGCGCTTCCCGGGTGTGGAGCTAAAAATTTACCCCGCTTCCGGTTTTCGTTACTCCATGCTGGTCGGCTCCCTCTTTTCGAACCACAGCCAGTCCTACACCAACGTCGATATCTACGGGTACGACACCGGTCTATTGGAGAACCTCTATGCACTTCATTTAATCGAATACACACCATGGGGCTGGTTGCAGATTTCGGCCACCGCCACCAACGTATGGACCAAACGGTCGGAGCTATCCTACCTAATGCCCTTCGTGTTTACCCACTTTTCGCAACTGGAAGTGGGCGACTACGACAACAACTCCATGAGCATCGATCTGGCCTTTCACATTCCGGGCGTGGGAAAAACCTGGTTTAGTTTTCTGAACGATGAATTCAGCTTTATCAAATCGGGCGATCTGCTGAAAATGCCACGAAACCGGTATGGCTGGCAGCTTGGTTTCAAAACAGGGTTACTCACCCAGTTTCTTCCAGGTACCGTCACCACGCTTAAATACACACGATTAACCCCATTTGCCTATACCCACTATACCGAAACCCGTTTAAAAACTTATGGCGATCGCCCCATGATGATGACCTATACCCACGACGGCACCAACCTGGGTTTTTATCTTCCGCCGAACTCGGGTGAGCTGAACTGGACCCTGACCAATATGTTGATACCGGACCTAATCCTGACCCTCGATAACAAGCTGATCATTCACGGCACCAACGATCTGGCCAGCGACAACCTCTACCAGATCTATGGAGACATCAACCGCAGTCAGTTGGGGAAAATATACGATTATCCGCTGCTGCATTTTGGGAAAGATGGCCTGTACGACTGGACCGTAATGAGTGATTTCCGTTTTGATTACAAAATCAGGGGCGGCGCGCTCGACTATTTCCGGATCACCGGGTCGCTTGGTTTTGGCGGCACCTGGTGGAAAAGCAACCAAAGTGGTGTTACAGCACCACCTTCTCAGGCACTTTTCTGCGGAAGCCTGGGTATTGTAATTGATATTTAATGATCTGTTTTACTTTATAAATTGCTCAAAACTTGATGGTTTGTGAAAAAAATGCAACTTCCCATAAAAAAATAATAACAAATTACCAAAAAGGTATTGACAATTTACCATAATTGACATAGATTTGCAGCTGATTTTTTAGGTATTTCATAAACCCCAAAAGTATGATACCAATAGTTCAAATTATTCTTGCTTCAATTATTGCTGCATTTCTGGTTTACATAACAATTCCAGTAGTTGTTAGAGTTTCCAAAGTAAAAAACCTCTTCGATTACCCCGACGAAAGGAAGGTAAATAAAACGGTTGTGCCCAATTTGGGCGGAATCTCCATTTTTATCGGAATTATGCTGGCTACGCTGCTGAGCCTTTTTGATATTATTTTTCTCGATTTCAGGTACATCATGGCAGGAATGATTATGCTGCTCTTCATCGGAATCAAAGATGACATCATGATCATGCCTGCACGAAAGAAATTCATTATCCAGATGATTTGCGCCCTGATCCTGGTTGTTTTTGGAGATATCCGCTTCACCAATCTGCACGGGGTCCTTGGAATCTACGAGATCAATTATGCAGTAAGCCTGCTCTTTAGTTTCCTGGCCATTGTGGCCATTATCAATGCGGTCAATCTGATTGATGGAATTGATGGGCTGGCTGCTTCCCTTGGAATTTTGATTGCCTCCACCTTTGGGCTGTTGTTCTTTTCTATTCACGAACTGCCTTACACCATTCTCTGTTTTGCCATTGCCGGCAGCCTGATCCCCTTCTATTTTTTTAACGTCTATGGGAAAGTCAATAAAATATTTATGGGCGATACCGGGTCATTGATTCTCGGTCTGCTCTTTGCCGTCTTTGTAATCAAATACAATGAATTTGCCATTACCAAAAGCAATGAGTTCTTTCGTTGCTCTCCCGCACTCTCGATGGCCATTGTGGCGATTCCTCTCTTTGATATGGTGAGGGTGTTTTTCTTTCGGATCCGTCGAAGGATGTCGCCCATGTCACCCGATAAAAACCACATTCATCACAAATTGTTGCGATTGGGTTATTCACACCTCAAGTCAACCCTGATTTTGGTAAGTACCAATTTGCTTTTGATCGGAATGGTTTACCTGATGGATATGGTTGAAACCAATGTGAATTTACAGCTTTTCCTGCTCTTCACCACGGCCATGATGCTCTCCTTTGTACCCGATGTCATCTACCAGAGAAAAAAGGCATTGGCCAACTCCGTTAAGGTTCAGAGCAATTTAGCGTTTAAGGCATTGATGGATGCCATGAAAAGTGATGCCGAAGCATCCCGGTCGTCCGCTAAAAAAAGCAAATATCTTGAAAAGACACTGGTGGAATAACCGCAAAGCACACCCGGAAATTTTCTTTCATCTCCTTTTTGCTTTTCTTCATTGCCCATATCGGATGATGGATTATCAATTTTTAGGACCGAACAAGAAAAGTTCTGTTAACTTTGCCATCAGATAAACCAACCGGGGTTGCTAATCCTGGTTACGAACGATGAAATAAACCGAATTCAATACACTATGTCACAAAAAACAGCAATTATTACCGGGATTACCGGTCAGGATGGTGCGTATCTGGCCGAATACCTGCTAAAAAAATGCTACAAAGTTCATGGGATTAAACGGAGGGCATCGATGTTTAACACCGAGCGGATCGACCATATCTATCAGGATCCCCATGTGGAAAACCCCGACCTGATCCTCCATTACGGCGACCTGACCGACAGCATGAACCTGACCCGGATCATCCAGGAGGTTCAGCCAGATGAGATCTACAACCTTGGAGCAATGAGCCATGTGCAGGTCAGTTTCGAAACACCCGAATATACCGCCAATACCGATGGCCTGGGAACCCTCCGTATCCTGGAAGCAGTGCGCTTACTGGGATTAACCGAAAAGACCCGCATCTACCAGGCATCCACCTCTGAATTGTTCGGATTGGTACAGGAGGTACCCCAACGGGAGACCACCCCCTTCTATCCCCGGTCACCCTATGGAGTCGCCAAACTCTATGCTTACTGGATCACGGTGAATTACCGCGAAGCTTACGGGATGCATGCCAGCAACGGAATCCTTTTCAACCACGAATCGCCCATCCGGGGTGAGACTTTTGTAAGCCGGAAAGTTACCCGCGGCATCAGCCGCATTGCCCTGGGACTACAGGATACCCTCTACATGGGAAATCTCTCGAGCAAACGCGACTGGGGCCATGCCAAAGATTACATCCGCGCCATGTACCTCATCCTTCAGCAGGATAAACCCGACGATTACGTCATTGCCACAGGAATCACCACTTCAATCCGCGATTTCATCAAAATGGCTGCCGCAGAGATCGGACTGGAAATCACCTTCACCGGAGAAGGAATCGACGAGAAAGGATACCTCACCGCCATCGAAGAAAGCCGCTACAAAGCAAAAGTGGGTGAGCAATACCTGAATAAAATAAAAGAACGGATGCTGCACAGTACCGATAAAAAAGGTCCGCTGATAGTGGGGGTTGACTCCCGCTATTTCCGCCCGTCGGAGGTAGAGTTGCTGCTGGGCGATCCCACCAAGTCGAAAACCATACTGGGTTGGGAACCCCGCTACGATCTTCCGGCGCTCATTGCCGATATGATGCAGTCGGACATCAAACTGATGCAAAAAGAGAACTACCTCAAAGAAGGGGGATATAAGATTATGAATTACTTTGAATAAAAAGAGATAATCCACGAATTAGAAAAAAATAGACCACAATTAAAAAAAATAATCCACGAATTGCACCAATTACACCAATTCTTTCGATGGATGCCAACATTGGTAGTAAAACAATAAAAATGGAAATCGTATGGAGCCACTGCAACAATCAGAACCTATCTACCAAAAAGAGTGTTATGAGATCATTGGAGCCTGTATGGAAGTCCACAACACACTGGGGTGTGGCTTTCCTGAAGCGGTTTATCAGGAAGCGCTGGAAATTGAATTTGAAGAACAGAACATACCTTTTTTAAGTCAATATCCATTAAATGTTTATTACAAAGGGCAAAAACTAAAAAAAGAATTTGTCCCTGATTTTATCTGTTTTGACAAAATCATCGTTGAACTGAAAGCTTCCAGTACATTGGTCGATGAGAATCAAACGTTGAGTTATCTGAAGAGCTCTGAATTTCGGTTAGGAATTTTAGTCAACTTTGGAACGAAGAGCCTTCAATACAAAAGGATTGTTTTATAATAATTCGTGGATTTTACCTACGGTGATTTTCAATTGTGAAATTTGTGAAATTTGTGAAATTTGTGGACAAACTTTTTTACTCCGGTGATTTTTAATTACCTCCGGTGATTTATAATTCGTGGATTCTTTAGTTTTTTTGGATTTTGTAAAATTTGTGCAATTTGTGGTCATATTTTTATCATGAATAAACGCGTATTTGTGTCGGGTTGTTACGACATGCTGCACAGCGGGCATGTGGCATTCTTTAAAGAGGCATCGCGCTATGGCGATCTATACGTTGGGCTGGGTTCCGACGCCACCATTCAGGACCTGAAAGGGCGCAGTACCATCAACAGTGAGCAGGAACGGCTCTACATGGTCAAATCGGTACGGCATGTAACCGATGCGTTTATCAACACCGGGAGTGGAATCATGGATTTTGAGAACGAGCTCCGCACGCTGAAACCCGACATTTTTATAGTCAACGAAGATGGCTTCTCACCAGCCAAGAAGCAACTTTGCGACGATCTGGGAATCGAACTGAAAGTGCTGGAGCGCATACCCGATGCAGGACTTCCGGCCCGCAGCACCACCTCGCTGAGGCAATCGGACCACTGCACCCTGCCCTACCGGATTGACCTGGCAGGAACCTGGATTGACCAGCCTTACGTCTCGAAATACCATCCGGGATGGGCCATTACCCTTTCGCTCGAACCAATCATTGAATACAACGAACGGTGTGGCATGAGCACCTCGACCCGGAATGCCGCCAAAAAGATATGGCCTTACCACCTTCCGTTTGAAAAACCGGAACGGCTGGCCGAGCTGCTCTTCAAGTTTGAAAACACCCCGGGTTCGAAGCTTATCTCCGGTGCCCAGGATGCCATTGGAATCTGTATGCCCGGCCTGGTGCGCCACTACTACGACAATGCCTACTGGCCCCTGAAATTTGAATCGGTCCACGACGAAGGGATCCTCAACTGGCTCGAAGAACACCTATCCATGGTGCTTTTATGGCCACGGGAAAAAGGGCTCGATCTGCTCAAAGAGACCCATATCAACACCGGGAATGTGAAAGCGCTGGCCGATGCAGCCGACCGGGCATGGAGTGCCATCCTTCAGAAAGATATTGAACAATTTGCCGAAGCCTTTCTGGATTCATTTCATGCACAAACACGCATGTTCCCGGCGATGGTCAACCATGAAGTGAACAAAGCCATCGAAGAGTACAAAGACGGAGCCCTTGCCTGGAAACTGGCAGGTGCCGGCGGTGGCGGATACCTGATCCTTGTATCCGAAAAACCGGTTAAGGGAGCCATGAAACTGAAAGTCAGAAGAAAAGAAAATGGAATGTGACCATTGGAGGATTTGAAAATGTGGAAATTTGAAAATGTAGATTAGAATATGGAAAAGAATGCAAAAATATACGTGGCCGGGCACAAAGGCCTGGTGGGTTCTGCCATCTGGAAAACACTGGTAAACAAAGGGTATACCAACCTGATCGGGCGAACCATCGATGAACTGGACCTGATGGATCCCCATGCCGTCGAACAGTTCTTCAACGAGGAGAAACCGGAATATGTCTTTCTGGCAGCTGCCAAAGTGGGCGGGATTATTGCCAACAACACCTACCGGGGACAGTTCATCTATGAAAATCTGATGATCCAGAACAATGTGATCCATCAATCGTACCGGAGCGGGGTGAAAAAGCTGCTCTTTTTGGGCAGTACCTGCATTTATCCGCGGGAAGCGCCACAGCCCATGTCCGAAGATTGTCTGTTAACCTCGCCCCTCGAATACACCAACGAGCCCTATGCTCTGGCCAAAATTGCCGGGATCAAGATGTGCGAAAGCTACAACCTGCAATACGGCACCAACTACCTGAGCGTAATGCCCACCAACCTCTATGGTCCCAACGACAATTTCAACCTCGAAACATCGCATGTACTGCCCGCGCTGATCCGGAAGATCCATCTGGGAAAATGTCTGGAGAATAACGACTGGGATGCGGTTCGTGCCGATCTTGACAAACGGCCCATCGAAGGGGTCGATGGTAGCGCCTCACCAGAAACGATCCTGGAAAAACTGTCGAAATACGGCATTCTTCTCACGGATAATCATTCGGCCTCGGTTGAGATCTGGGGATCCGGAGCTCCGTTGCGAGAGTTTTTGTGGAGCGAAGAGATGGCCGATGCCTGTGTGTTTGTGATGGAAAAGGTCAACTTTAAAGAGACCATTCCCCTGGAGAACAATCGCAACCGGGAAATCAGGAATACCCATATCAACATTGGGACAGGGAAAGAGGTTACCATCAGGCAACTGGCCGAACTGGTAAAGGAAAAAACCGGTTTCAACGGCGATCTGGTTTTCAATGCCTCAAAGCCAGACGGAACCATGCGCAAATTAACCGATCCGTCGAAGATACACCAACTGGGCTGGCATCACCAAATAGAAATTGACGAAGGAATTCAGCGATTGTATAACTGGTACACAAGTTATTAACAGATTGCGATAGGATACTCGATACTGCCTGCCCGCCATAGTTTTAGCGCAGGTGGGGATACTGCCTGCCCACCGCAGGCGGGGATGCTGGATACTGGATGCTGTTTGAACGGTTGTCATCGTTGTCAAAGTTGTCAGTTAACGGTCGCTATCTCAAAACACGAAGCGGATAACCTGACAACGCGCAGCACACAACAACGACAACTGCTACCCGCAACTCGAAAAGGTTCTTCTCTTTGAACGGTCGCCCATTCGCCCTTTCGCCAAAGACGCGGCATGCCACGTCTCTACAGCAACATTTCATCCCCCTTTCTCTACACTTCGGTAACCTTCTTTTCTCCATTCCCGATCAACACATCAACTTTGGGCTATCAAATTTTAAATAGCCATGAAACGAACATGTTTATACACCATCACAAATACCAATGAAAATGAGTCATGTGAGTTCCCTGCCTGCCGGACAGGCTGGCATCCGACAACTAAAAAAACAAATTATTTACGGATGAAGACACCACTTTTTCTTATTCTTTTCCTGATCGCTTTTTCCGGGCTTGCCCAAACCGTTGTCACGGGCACGGTAAAAGATGCCCAAAACGAACCGCTTCCCGGCGTAAATATCTACATTGAAGGAACCTATGATGGCGGTAGTTCGAATGAAAACGGAGAATTTCATTTTACTACATCGGCCAAAGGGCTGCAAAAACTGAAAGCCAGCTTCATCGGGTTCAAAACATGGGAAAGTGAAATCAACCTTTCGAAACCAGTAGCCATCGATATGATTTTGAAAGAGAGTGTGAACACCATCGATGCCGTGACCATCACCGCCGGAGTGTTTGCTGCTTCGGATGAAAAGAGGGCTTCGATTCTGCAACCGCTCGATATTTATACCACCGCCGGCACCAATGCCGATATCATGGCAGCCATGAAAACCATGCCCGGGACCCAGGCTTCACCCGATGATGGACGGTTGATGGTCCGCGGAGGCGATGCCTACGAATCGAAAACCTACATTGACGGGTTAATTGCCGCACAACCGTACTACTCCAAAACACCCGATGTTGCAACCCGTGGCCGTTTTTCCCCATCGCTCTTCAGCGGTGTGCAGTTTAACTCCGGCGGATATTCGGCCGAATACGGACAAGCGCTCTCCTCGGTGCTGAACCTCAACTCAACCGACGTGGCCACA
>DAOQAB010000091.1:0-14771 GCA_035353695.1 Prolixibacteraceae bacterium | reverse complement strand
GAATGGCTTAAGAGGGTAAAAAAGGAGCGGATAAATGAAGAGATTCCATCACTAAATGGCTCATAAATACTGCTTTCAAATATAGTAAAAATTTATTTTATAAAAAATGGTAAGGACGATTTGAAACGGTTTCAATTTTAAGCACTATTTCTTCAATTAATTGCTGCTTTTCCGCTTTAAACAGGTGAGATTAACTGTTCTATTTTCATAAATTAGTCAATTCTAACGTTTTACCTTTTCCCCTGCCTTAACCTGATTTATTCCATCCATAAGTGCTTCTTTATTCGCTTTGGTGGATAAAAGGTATTCTGTTTCATCCAGAAAACAGATTGAATTCTCATTTTCAGCTTTTGCCGGTCTTTGTTTTTTCATTGATCCAATTGAAATTGTTTTAAATTATTGCCACAATCCGTAATGGAGATCCGCTTCCCCCTTTGATTTTCATGGGCAGGGCTACAATATAGGCACCGGTCTCGGGCAACTGATCGAGGTTGGCAACGTTTTCGTACATCGTCAGGCCGTGGTTGCAAAGGATCCGGTGGGTCATAAAGTCGGAAGACTGGCCGTAATCGATGCTGGGGGTGTCGAGCCCGATGCCGTTGATTTTCCGGTTATCGACCAGCCATTGGGCCGCTTCAGGACTCAGTCCCGGGAAATGGAGCTGGGCTACAGCTTCGGGGCCTGTGAGACGGGTTCCCAGGTATTTTTCAGGTTCGTTGTAAAATTTCCCATACCCGGTATAGAGCAGAATCATGGCACCATCGGGAATTGCTCCGTGTTTCTTTTCCCACGCCTGAATATCTTCGATGGAGACCAGGTAATCGCGATTGTTGGCAGCCTTTTCGGACACATTGATCACAACACCCGGGCCATTTAGTTGCTTCAGGGGAACTTTCTCGATGGTATTTCTGTCGGCACCAAAGTGGATCGGGGCGTCAAAATGAGTTCCACCGTGTTCTTCGGCCGAGAATTTGAATGAAGAGTAGAAATAACCCTTTGCCGTCATACCATACGAAACGGTGTCGTGGTGGAATGGAACATTGGTTGGCCAGTAAACGGATTTTTCATCAAACGAATAGGTCAAATCGACCCAGCGGGAGTGCTGTAAACGGTCGGCAAGTGTTTCTGAACCTGTATTTTCTTTCTTCCCGTTTTGGCAGGCAACCAGGAAGAGAATGGCTAAAAGATAGATTGTGTGTTTCATCGGAAAGGTTTTAATGTGAAGGAAAATTACGAATTTTTTCAAAACGAATTAGCTTGAAATAAAGGGGACACGATTGTTGGTGCAATCGTTCGGTACATTTTGGGGCTGAAGCCCCTAATCCATCGACAATCAATTGCCACGGCATTAATGCCGTGGCAATTGATAATGACAGACCATAAGGGCTTTAGCCCAACTTCTAACGAACCATTGTTACCTTTTTTTAAGATATTACTTTGTTTTATCGGGTGCTGCGGGAATGGCCGGCAGCGGTTTGTATTCGGTCTTAATCTTTTCCATAATCACCGAGATGGCTTTATCCAGCTGGTCGTCGGACCCCATGTATTCGCGGTAGGGATCGTTGTCGATTACGATGTCGGGATCGACCCCATGGCCTTCGATAATCCATTTGCTCTCTTCCGAAGAGTAGGAGGCAAATTCGGGTTTGCGCAGGTCGGCGCCATCGATAAAGGGCAGTGAGCCGCTGATGCCAACTACGCCACCCCAGCTGCGGGTGCCAATTACAGTTCCCACGCCAAACCGTTTAAATCCATAAGGGAAGAGGTCGCCGTCGGAAGCCGAATATTTGTCGATCAAACAAACTTTGGGACCCAGCAGGGTTGCATTGGGTACCGGGTTTGGATCGGGCAGGTTCCTGCGCATGGTGGAGCGGCCCGCTTCGCGCATCAATCGTTCCAGGATCATTGGCGAAACGTTTCCTCCGCCATTGCCACGGTCGTCGATGATCAGCCCTTTTTTATTCAACTGAGGATAGAAGTATTTCACGAATTCATTCAGTCCTTCGGAACTCATGTCGGGAATGTGGATGTAGCCCACCTCGCCGTTGGTGGCCTTCGACACTTTTTCGATGTTGGATTGTACCCAGTTGTAATAGTAAAGCGTCGATTCGTCAGCGATGGGTTTTACAATTACTTTCCGTGCTCCTTTTTCGGCAGGAGAGCTGTTGAGGGTGATCTCCACTTCGGTATCGGCTTTTCCCACCAGCAGGGAATAGATGTCGCTGACCCCTTTGGTGCTGGTTCCGTTAATGGCAAGGATGTAGTCGCCTTCGTGGGCATTGACGCCAATTTCCAGCAGTGGCGAGCGCAGGGAGTTGCTCCAGTTGGCACCTTGCAGCAGTTTGTCGATTTTGAAATAGCCCGAAGCGTCGGAGCTGATTTTGGCACCCAGTAATCCGGTTTTGATCCGTTGAGGTTCGGGACGTTCGCCACTCTGCACATAAGCATGGCCAATGTTGAGTTCGCCAATCAGTTCGCCAATAATATAGGTGAGATCGTCGCGGTGACGGACATACGGAACCAGTGGCGCATATTTGTCGTGCATTGCTTTCCAGTCGAGACCGTGCATGTTTTCCACATAGAAGAAGTCGCGCATTTGCCGCCAGCTTTCGTCATAAATCTGTTTCCACTCCTGCGCATAATCGACCCATGCTTCCATTTTGTTCACGTCGATGGTTTCGCTCAGTTTTACCTGATCGGAGGGAAGGTCAATCACGCCCCAGTTGGTTTTCTCGTGTACCAGCATCTTTTTGTTGTTGGGCGAGATGCCAAAGTTGAACGCTCCCAGCTCTTTCTCTTCTTTTTTACCCAGCAGATAGACTTTGGCTTTGGTGGCATCGCCATACAGGTTGTAATACACTTTGTCGTCGATGCAATAGACATTCCCATAATTGCCCGAAGCAATAGGCAGTGAGATGATCCGGTTGGCAATCCCGTCGAAATCGATAACGGTTTTTGCCTGTTTCGAATCGTTTTTATCGGTTGCTTTTTTATCGTCTTTGGCCTCTTTCTTTGCGTCACTCTTTTCGGGTGTTTCGGTAGCCGCAATCTTCACACTGTCGTTTTCAAGGGCAAAGGGTGAAAGGGTCTTTGCGGAAAGGACTGCCAGATAAACTTTTCCCATGTTTTCGTATGCGTAATTCCATTCAATCTGACTATACGTCGGGTTGAAGTCGCGGTCGGAAACGAAGATCAGGTATTTTCCGTCGGCAGAGAAGTTTGGCGACCCGGAATCGTACCAGTTGTCGGTGATGTTGCGGATCTCTTTGGTATCGGTATTGTACACGCTGATTACCGAAAACCGATTCTCGGTTGGATTGCTGAAGGTGATCCATTTGCTGTCGGGCGACCAGGCATAATCGCGCATGACTCCGTAGCGGGCCTGGTACACTTCGGTAATGGCGCCACTTTCGGCATCGGCATAGCGGAGGCGGAGTTTCCGGTCGCTCCAGAGAATCTTTTTGCTGTCGGGCGACCAGATGATGTTGAAATAGTAGGTGTCGGCGCCTTTGGTGATTTGTCGGGCCGGCTGAGAGCCATCCTGTGGCTGAACCCATACTTCAAATTCGCCCGATTGGTCGGAGAGATAAGCGATCTGCTTCCCATCGGGCGACCAAACGGCATCGCGTTCGTGCACACCGGAGGTTTGTGTCAGGTTATAGGTTATCCCTTTTTTCGATGGGACACTGAACACTTCTCCGCGGGCGCTGAAGACTACCCGTTCGCCGTTGGGCGACAGGTCGGCATTCTGGATCCGTTTAACGGCACTCTTTGTTTCGTTGCGTGCATAAATGAAATCGCTGGCAATGTGAATGGTTACCTTTTCGGCTTTTTTATCGTTAACATTCAATTTGTAGAGGTAGCCCCCGTTCTCAAAAACGATGAATTCGCCTCCGATGGAAGGGAATTTACAATCGAATTCGGTGAAATTGGTAACCTTGGTGGTAACTCCGGTTTTGGTGTTATAAACGAAAATATTCATGGTACGGTCGCGGTCGGAGAGAAAGAAGATTTCATCGCCGGCCCACATGGGGAAGATATCCTGAGCGTCGTTGTTGGTAATGTTTTTCACCTCTTTGGTGTTGAGGTCAAAGATCCGGATGTCGTCGGCCATGCCTCCGCGGTAATATTTCCAGGTTCGGAATTCGCGGAAGACCCGGTTGAACGCCAGCTTTTTCCCGTCGGGAGAGTAGGAGCAAAAACCACCTTCAGAGAGTGGTAACTCGGTCGACATTCCACCGGTTGAGGGAACCATAAAGAGTTGTCCTTTGAAGTCGTTGAAGGTTTGTTTGCGTGAGCGGTAGACGATCTGTTTTCCATCGGGAGTCCAGGTCATCACAATGTTGTTGGGCCCCATACGGTCCGAAACAACGTCGCGCCCCAATGTGGCGGTGCAGGTAACCCGTTTCGGGATGCCACCTTCAGCCGGTATGGTATATACTTCGGTGTTGCCGTCGTACTGCCCGGTAAAGGCAATTTGTTTGCCATCGGGTGAGAAACGGGCAAACATTTCGTAGCCGATATCGCTGGTTAACCGGCGGGCTGTTCCTCCGCTGGAAGAGACCGTATAAAGATCGCCCGCATAGCTAAACACAATTTTGTCGCCCGAAATAGCCGGGAAACGGAGCAATCGTGCTTCATCGTCCTGTCCAAAACTCCATTGAACAGAGAGTATAAGCGCTGAAAACAGAATGAATTGAAATTTTCTCATGAAATTAAAGTTTATGTAATTGGTTTTTCTTTTACGCACCGCTAAGTGATGAATATTCCGGAACAAAAACAAGAATATCGGTCATTGATGGCTGGTTAAAGTTACGGAATGTACGGTAAAATATTACAATTGTTTACAAACGACCGTTAGCGACCAACGAAATGATCCGGAATGATCATAACTACACAACCGGAATGGTCATGAACCGATTCTTAGGCCATGAAGCAATCTAAAACCAAACGGGAGATAAGAACTACGAATGAATGGCTTCGGTTTTGGTTTTTTTCAACACCCAGAAAATCATGATGCTGATTATTGCCCCGAAAAAACACCATACCGAAGTTACATTTTCCATGTAGAAAATTAAGGATACGATGACCCCGATAAACAGCATAATGCCCAGCCAAAGCATTCCTTTGATACTCGACATGACCAACGGGGTTATCGTGACAACCAGGTAGACAAGAAAAGCTGGAATAATCAATAATTTGGGGTAATCGCCTGCATAATTGATGTGACAATTCAGTATTTCGGGTTTTGTTTCGTAGAAGATTAAACAAAAAGTATAGTATAATGCCAGCAGAATGCCGGCTATTAGCAATCCTTTAAATATTTTTCGTTTACGGGGATTTTCTTCCATCAGCAAACAGGATGCAGGAATCATCACCGGCCAAACCAAATCGGCAATGATTAAAAACAGATAGGTGCAAATATTCTGCATCAGCAAATGATCGGGATTGGTCAGCGAAATCCAGACGAAGCCTTCGGCAATTTGTTGGACTCCAAAGAAAAAGGGAATACTGGCAAATAGCCGTTGTTCGGGTTTACGGGCAATTATTTCAGTAGCGACTCCGGCTGCGGTAATAATGGCCCCTGCGGTAAAACTTGCATTGGCAGAAAAACACATAAGTAATTTATTAGTTATAATCGACTATTTATTATTTGTGCTAAGTATGAACTGGTTGTACTTTGACATAACAATTCATACGACAATATAAATAGTTCCAATTAAATAAGCCTTTTTTTTGGGGTGCAATAATAATGAAAAAACCCTTATTTAGGCGGATTCAGAAAGAGTTTTTGCCGGAACTTTCACAAACGGACTGAAGAAAAGAGAGCAATGCCGATACCAAACAAAAGGCTGCTCATCCTAAGAATGAACAGCCTTCGGTATATATCAGATGTGGAATTTGTTTACCAGCCAGGGTTTTGTACCAATATTCCGTCAGAGAGTTTAACCTGAGATTCCGGTATTGGCGCGAATCCGTTGGTTTCGGGACGATAAGTGATGGAATAAGTATCTTCAATTGCAAGGTTCTGAACCTTGATATTGGTAGCTTTGGCAAAGGCAGCTACCTCATCGTGCCAGCGTAACAGGTCGTAATACCTTAACCCTTCGAATGCCAGTTCGTGACGGCGTTCATCTTTGATGGCATCCAGCGATACGGTCTTGGTTGCCAAGCCAACCCTGGTCCTAACGCGGTCGAAATAGTCCTGAGCTTTTGCACTACCCAGTTCAGCACCCATTAACAAAACATCGGCAAAGCGCAACAGTACTTCATCCTGCATGTTCCAGAGCTGGTAATTGGTTTGGGTTCCTGCACCCAATATGGCATTGTACATCCCACTGCCATTCACCAATATCGGGGTGTATTTCTTTTGCCATAAACCGGTTTCGTGCACGGAATTGTCCGCATTCCAAACATATTTTGTAGAGATATCGCCTTCGTTTGGATCGGTTACATCGGTAATTGAACCTGCCTTACGGGGGTCTCCAGCTTCAAAGCTTTCGAAAAGTTGTGGGTTAACGGGGCCGCCACCCCATCCCTGACCGAAATCCTGATAACTTTTGCCACCAGTCCGGATTCCCATGTAGAGAGTAAGTTGATTTGAATAAGTTATTACCGTGGGTGAGTTCCAACCTCCGTAAGGAGAAAATTTGAGTGCAAACATGGTTTCTACATTGTCCCCGGTTTCACCAACCCAATTCAGTTTATTGTCGACGGCATATTTGTAGGTTGTATTTGCATAAGCATAAGGCCATTGGTTACGGAAGTCGGGAATAAGTCCGTGCCCGCTATTGGCAACACAGTCATCAACATAAGCGATTACATCCGATTTGGTCAATGTTGTTCCGTCGGCAAGAGTGGCATCTGAAACGTTATATTTCCCGGTGTAAAACAGGAACGCGCGGGCGATGAACCCTTCGGCAGCCCATTTGGTTGCATGTCCCAAACGATCGGTCGAAACATCGGCGTACTTGGTCGATGGCATTAATTCAATTGCTTTTTTGAAATCGAAAAGAATTTGACCAAACAGGGCACTGGTTTCAGCTTTCGGATAATTGACGGCATCGGGAAGCGTAATCAAAGGTACATTCCCAAAGATCTGAGCTAATCGCAGATAGAAAACACCACGTAAGAAATAGGCTTCGCCCAGATCGCGGTTCTTTTCTGTTTCATTGCTGTATTTGGCATTGTCAATCCGATAGATGATCATGTTTACACGAAGGATCCCTTTGTAGCAGTTTTGCCAAATGGGCAGATATAGGTCTTCAGACGAATTGGTGAAACCATCAATATCGTGGAAACCGGTATCGCCCGATCCACCACCACCTAAACAGTCATCCGACATCAGGTTGGCAATCAGGAGCGCATCATTAACTCCCGTCGTTGGTAGGGTTGAGTAGGCCGCGGCTAAGGCAGTTTGAACCTCTTCGGGATTGGAGTAGTATGTTTCGTCAGAGACCTCATAGAGGTCTTTCTTTTCCAAAAAGTTTTCGCCACAACTGGTTACCAGGGCAACCAAAATGAGAAGTGATATGTATCTTATATTTTTCATTTTACAGAGTTGTTTAATTATTAATGACAAATGGAATCATTGTTCGTGGTTTTCGTCAATGAGAACCAATGTTGTCTCTTTATCCATTAAAAAGTAATACTTAATCCAATCAAATAGGTTCTTGCCGATGGGTACAATCCCAGGTCAATACCTGATTGCCAGTCATAATCTTTATTGGAAGAACCATATCCAACTTCCGGATCCATACCTGAGTATTTTGTAAAAGTGAAAAGGTTTTTACCTGAAACATAAAGACGTGCTTCACCAATTGGTAATTGTTTGAATAACGCTTTAAAATCGTATCCCAATGTTATGTTGCTGATACGCATAAAATCGCCATCCTCAATGTAAATATCTGACACATTGATGGTGTTTCGGGTCGGTGTTGTAGTAAGGATCGGCATCTTGTTCGATGTCCCTTCGCCATGCCAGCGATTATACACTTCGGTTGTATAGTTCTGTTTTGGACTATCAACAAATGAACGGTACGATTTTGCAATCTGATGACCAAACATTCCATTGGCAGAAACCTGCAGGTAGGCGCCTTTGTAAGAAGTGTTGAGTTGGAAACCAATAATTACATCCGGATTGGGATCGCCAATCATTACCTTATCGTCGTCTGAAATTTTTCCATCTTTGTTCGTGTCTACAAAAATGACATCACCCGGTCTGGAATCTTTGAAATAGGGAACACCGTCTGCGTTTACATAGTTAGCCACATCAACGTCATTTTGAAGGATCCCGGCTGTTTTATAACCCCAGAAATAACCAATTGGTAAGTTTGGCTCTACACGGCTCATTTCAGAGGTCCCCTGGCTCAATACGTTTGCTTCGCCGTGGATGATCTTTTCTTCATTGGCTATGTCGATTACATAGTTCTTGTTTTTGGAAAGAGAGGCGGTGAAATCGTATTTAAAGTCGTTGATATTTTGGTGCCAGCTAGCAACGATTTCAATACCGGTATTCCGAACCGATCCGCCATTGATGGCTGCAGGGTCTGTTCCATAAGAAGCAAGGGCAGGAGCTTCTACCAACCAGTCGCGGGTATCTTTCCGGTACCAGTCGAATGAGATATTTAATTTGCTTTTAAAGAAATTGGCATCGAAACCTAAGTCGGTCTGTTCGGATGTTTCCCAGGTAATGTCATAGTTGGGAACCCTTGCAGGATAAGCGCCCAGTGTCTTTATGGTTTTATTAGTCCCAAAATAATAGGTTGCATCGGTGTAAGAAAGAGTTGATAAGTATTGATAATCCTCAACATTTTGGTTGCCATTTTGTCCCCAGCTACCCCTGATTTTCAGGAAACTGATTACCGATTGGTTTTTCATGAAGTTTTCGTTGGTAGCCACCCATCCGGCAGAAACCGATGGGAATACACCCCATTTGTGTCCTTCGGAAAATTTAGAAGAACCATCGGCACGAAGTACGGCTGTAAACATGTATTTTTCATCGTAATTATACGAAAGGCGGCCAAAGTATGAAAGCATGGCCCATCCATAATCATCTCTACCTGAAATGGAGGTGTTGGAGGAAATTGTTTTGGCATTGTCGATATAGGCATGTTCGTAATCGCCAAAAATAGTTTCTTCGTTTGAAGTGGATAAACTTAAACTTTGAGCGTTTCGGATTGCTTCGTTACCAACAAGCCCGGAAATTTCGTGTTTGCCTAACAGATATTTGTAGGATATGGTATTGGTAAAAGTCCAGTTATATCCCTGGCTCATGCTTTGGGAAACTTTGTCTTTTGTCGTAAATGTTTCTTTGGCTAAGGTGAAAACAGGAACATACGATCTGGAATTACCATACCATGCATTGATACCAAATTGTGAACGGTAAACCAAATTGCTGATTGGCTGAATTTCGGTATAAAAGCTTCCTAAAATAGAATTGTTTGAATTGGTACTTTCTTTGGTATTATAAATCATTAAAGCAATTGGATTTGCTTCGCTTGAATTCCAATTGGTCGCATAATGATAGGGTGTGGCCAGGTCGCTGTTGTCTTCGGCATACATTGGCAATGTTGGGCTTGCAACCATCACGTTGTGCAGGTCGTTCCAATAAATATTCCCGGTACGAACCGTTGGGTTATGGCTGTTGGTAAACGAAAGGGTTTCTCCAACTTTTACAATATTGAGTCCCTTGTTTTCCCAAAGTACATGATCGGAATTTAAGCGGATATTGGTTCTTTTGTATTCATTGTTTGTGCCTTTACCCACAACACCAACTTCATCCAACCGGCTAAAACCCATTGAATAGCTCGACATTTTTGTTCCACCGGTTATATTAACGGCATGGCTTTGTACATAGGCATCTTTATCGATCATTTCCGACAACCAATCGGTCCCTGTGTTTTCACCACTTACGATTTTGTCGTAATTGGGGACTTGGGTATCCCATTTGATTTCACGAACAGTTTTTCCTTTGCTTTCGTAGTAGTTCTTATTGCATTCGTCCATGATTTCAATGTACTGTTGTGCATTCAGGAGCTCCGGCTTTTTGGCTACACTGTGCCAGCCATTATAAAAGTCGTATGAGATGGTAGGCCGTTTGTTTTGCTTAGCCGATTTTGTTGTTACGAGGATTACGCCGTTTGCAGCACGGGATCCATAGATTGCAGCAGAGGCTGCATCTTTCAAAATGTCGATACTTTCAATGTCCGAAGGAGCCAGGTGAGTGATACTGCTGGTTGAAACTCCATCTACAATATATAAAGGGGTTGCATCACCAATTGTCCCTACACCACGGATAAAAACTTTCGCGTCGCTACCGGGCTGTCCGTTACTTTGGGTGATATTCACACCGGCACTTACCCCCTTCAATGCATCAATCGGGTTCGAAGTATTTAATTTCTGGATGTTTTCACCATTTACATTGACCGATGAACCGGTATTCAGCTTTTTCTTTTGAACGCCATAACCAATGGCAACCACTTCATTCAGTTGCTGAACATCTTCTTTCAAAACGACATCGATGGTCGTATTACTACCTATTGCGACGGCTTGTTCAGCGTATCCGATAAAAGAGAACACCAGCTCCTTGGCGGTGTTATTGACCTGAATGGAATATTTTCCATCAATGTCGGTAATGGTTCCAATCGTAGTGCCTTTCACGACCACGTTTACTCCGGGCAGTGATTCATTTGCCGCGTCGGTAACTGTACCAGATATTTTCCGTCCCTGGGCAAATGCTGCCACCTGAAATACCAGCAAAAGTATCAGGACGAGATGGGAACGAATAAAGTTCAAATGATTCAATTGCTTTAATGATTTTGAAATCATAGATTTAGATTATTAGATTAATGTTGATATTTTTTCTGTAAATTTAATTTTTTTAACAGAGATAGGGGGGTGATTTTTTTCTTTTTAGGGGGAGAATCTGTATTGTACAATTTCCCGGTTGTGTTGTTCGTCCCAGTCTGGGATTTTTGTCATAGCTATTTTTATAGAAAAACAAAGGGCCGATTGATGGAAATGTGTGTGTATTTTGTCTAAAAGGCGAATGAATAGACCTTGAGGGTTTTCAAACCCCTCAAGGTCTATTGTGCAAGGTGGTAGTGGCGATTTGACTCCGTCGATTTTAACTTCGTTGATTTTCAATTCAAATACAATCGTTATAATAAGAATAAACGGTGATTAGAATCGAAGATTAGTGGAGCTAAATCGCTGGTACCTTGCTTCGCCGGAACAAACGGGAACCCGGTGAACCACTTCCAGCTTACGGGACCAGGCAAAGGTTTAAAAACACCGGAGGGCACAGAGAGCGCTGGGGAAGTTGTCGAACGGCTTTATTGATTCAACGCTGTCAAGTCTTGCAAACGTTGACAGGTTGCTTCAACCCGACAGCGTCGGCAGACCTGTCGGAGTTGAGTATATGGAATACAATTGTGCGGGCTGGAAGTGGCGGTTTGACTTCGTCGATTTTAACTTCGTTGATTTTTAATTCCAATACAATCGTTATAATAAGAATAAACGGCAATAACAATCGAAGATCAGCGGAGCTAAATCGCTGGTACCTTGTTGCTCCGTAATAAACGGGAACCCGGTGAACCACTTCCCGCTTACGGGACCAGGCAAAAGGTTAGGAACACCAGAGGCCGCAGGGAGCGCAGGGGAACAGCCTGTAAAAACCATCTTGGACAAGTTGCTCATTGTTTGAAGCTATGCCGGCAACCTAACTTTGTAATGCTGAACCAACCCCCTGCTAGAGGCTGTCCAAAAAGTATTTTGTAGTTTTCCAGAACTTTCAAATTGAAAGAAATAGCCCAAAGGGCTAGATTAATTCAGCCCAAGGCAACGCCTTGGGATTGATATAAAAAAGCAGATGGCGGGCTGAAAGCCCAACTTAATCAATAATTTGCCCTTTCAGGGCGCACTATTAAAATTTGTTTAACAGCCCCAAGGCGCTGCCTTGGGCTAAAATAAATTGGGCTTTCAGCCCAATGAACTATCGAATCGTAAGTATTCTGTTAGTCGATGCTACTTTTTGGACAGCCTCGGTAACCAAGGCAAGTAACTTTAACGCAAATTTTAACCTTACGGCCAGGCAACAGCCGGTTGTTCCAACGTTTTTATAGGCTTTTGCGCTTATTGGGTAAACCCGATTAGCAGGGGGCGTATTTGGGTGTCCCAGCTACCATTAAAACCCAAAGGTATTCAGCCCAAAATGAGGGTCATTCTGGTAATTGTTGTTTGAAAACCCTATTTTTACAATTGAATTTTAAGTAGAATAAAATGGAAACGTTAACAATAAAGGTTAATACATCGGTAAGCAAAGGGCAGCAACTAATGACCTTAATTAGTGACTTATCGAAAGATGGTATAGTTAGCATCGAAAAAACAAAAACACATAAACCGAAAACGGGGCTCGATAAATCGTTAGATGAAATAAAGGCTGGACGTGTTTACAAGGCGAAAAACGTTGCTGATTTAATGAGTAAGATAAAGTAGTAACATGTATAGCATTGAATACACCGGGCTTTTCATTAAACAATCTAAACTATGTAAAAAACGGGGTTGCAATATTGATTTATTGGAGAAAACTATTCAACTACTTGCAGATACTGGCAAATTGCCTCCGGAATACAAACCACATAGACTTATCGGCAGATATGCCGGGTGTTGGGAGTGCCATATAAAATCAGACTGGTTGTTGGTCTGGAAGCAAGATGATGATAAATTAATACTGCTTTTCACAAATACCGGCACCCATTCCGATATATTCTAAAACTCCAAGCGTTCCTTATACATGAAACGCCAGTAGCTGCAAGCATCTACTATTCCGGCAGAGCGAAAAAATGTTTAAATCATGATTTCTTTTCTCATTTTATCAAATCAGGGTATTTCATTTTCAGTTGTGCTCTCACTTGGTCACCGGTAAGAGTTTGGCCATTTTTCAGATCTTCCAGTCCTCTGGTTATGGCTTCATCTTCCTCTTTACTCAGTGTGAGCCGTTTTTTTTTCGATACTTCATTATTAAGTGTTTGATACAGTTTTTCAATGATTGCTTCATCACTGATTTTAAGATATTGCTCAATAAATTGAAGTTTTGTAGCCGGTATATCCATATACTTTAATCATTTTACTACAAAAATAATGATTTAAACTTGAATTGTTTGTCTTTTAAAACGATGATATTTTTTCAATATCGAGGATACAATTCTTGCAGGAGCATGGAAGAGAGGGGTGTTTGATTTTGCAACTGAACGGGAGGAGTTGGATGTACCACTTTCCACATTTTTAAAACTGACCCCGATTGCAAATTCCGATCATCGTGGTTTTGAAACCCCTTGTTGTTTCGTTGCATTAATCCTGACAGAATTCCAAAATCCTGTCAGGATTAAATGTTTCTACATGGAGTGGCGATTTGACTCCGTCGATTCTCAATTACAATCGCCATAATAAAAAACAGACGGCAATAACCATCGAAGATCAGCGAAGCTAAATCGCCGGTACCTTACTACTCCGTAACAAACGAAACCCGGAGAACCACTTTCCGCTTACGGGACAGGCAATGGTTTGGAATCACCAGAGGCCGCAGGGAGCGCAGGGGAACAGCCTGTAAAAACCATCTTGGACAAGTTGCTCATTGTTTGAAGCTATGCCGGCAACCTAACTTTGTAATGCTGAACCAACTATGGTTTTCAACAGCCGCTAGTTCCAACGTTTTTATTAGGCTTTTGTGCTTATTGGGGAAAACCAGACCAGCGGGACATTGCCCCTGCTATAGCAAAAACAAGTACGCATCATTTGGCAAACAAGTACGCATCGTTTTTACGGCCAATACGATTCCTTCTTATTCCGTTGTTTTATGTGGTTGCATTTGCGAGCCGGTTTGCTTTTCAAAAATACCAGCGGAGCTAAATCGCTGTCACTTGCAGGAGCAGAAAAAACGGATTGCACCTGCCAGCCGGCAGGCTGGAATCCTTGGTTGTTAAAGTCGGGATTGCAAATCCCGACTAGCAGGGGGCGGATGAATAGACCTTGAGGGTTTTCAAAACCCTCAAGGTCTATTGTGCAGGTAACTTACTGTTTCGGAGTTTGCGCTTATTGGAGAAACCCGACCAGTAAGGTGCTCGGTAATCTGTTAATATTGATTGTTATAAGCTCAGAAAGTGCAAGATTACTGGTGGCTTAAAAAAGCAAAGCCCTCCAAACATTGTTGGAAGGCCTTGCGCACAGGTTAAAAATAAGGGTTTATTCGAGTTGTGCTTTTACTAAATTTCCGTCATGGTCGCGCATTTGCCCTACAATAATTAAAATAAGGTCGATGACATACCATATACCCAAGCCGCCAAGGGTGAATAACATCAGGAGGCCGGTGCCCACTCTCCCCAGATAGAAACGATGAACGCCAAACACACCAAAAAAGATACAAAGCAACAAGGTTGCCAGCCAGCGGCTGTTGGTAGAACTATTTCTTGAAAAATCGGGCTGTGCTACGCCACATTTTGGGCATACTACCGCCCTTGAGTCAATTGCTGCTCCGCAGTTAAAGCAATATTTTTCCTGATCTGTTCTCATACTGTTTAATTTTTGATTCAAAGTTGAACTTTCTATTTTACTTATTTTATAAGGAGTGGGTAAGTTACCAAAATTTGTCGGTAAAACAGGGATCGTGGAGCGTTTTTAAAAGGGATAAAAAAAACGGATGCTCAAAGAACAACCGTTTTGCTGGTATACTAATCGAAAATGTATTTTGTAAAAGGATTTTATTTCTTTTT
>DAOQAB010000090.1:0-14784 GCA_035353695.1 Prolixibacteraceae bacterium | reverse complement strand
TCAACTATCTTGAAACGAATTGGACAGATCGTGAAATTCGAAATTTCATTCAGAAAACATATCAATTTATTGAATTGCTGAAGATAAATTCCTATTTGCTGGAACCATCCAAAACCATGAAAAACACCCACCGTGGCCCTATAAACCGTTTTACAATTGCGACTTATCAAGTTAAACCAAGAAAAGGTACTATTGTGTTGCTGAACATCCGAAGTGCAAAACAAAAACCATTGAAATAAAACAAAAAACCCCACCTGAACTCTCAAGCGGGGCTTCCTATTTCCTATTGACTTTTTCCTTTTTTAGTCTTCTACCGGCGCGCAGGTGCAAACCAGGTTCCGGTCGCCGAAGGCATCGTCGATACGGGTTACCGAAGGCCAAAATTTGTTCTCGCGGATCCACTCAAGCGGATAAGCTGCTTTGGTGCGGGCATACGGATGGTTCCACTCATCAGCCACACACATAAACTGGGTATGCGGAGCATTTTTCAGCACATTGTCCTCTTTGTCGGCCACCCCGGTTTCTACCTCTTTAATTTCGTTGTAAATCGAATTCATGGTTTCTATGAAGCGGTCGAGTTCCTGCAACGATTCACTTTCGGTTGGTTCCACCATCAGGGTGCCATGAACCGGGAAGGAGAGGGTTGGGGCATGGAAACCGTAGTCCATCAACCGTTTTGAAATATCGGTTTCGGAAATACCCGATGCCTGTTTCAGATGACGGGCTTCCAAAATCATCTCGTGGGCTACACGGCCGTTTTCGCCGGTGTAGAGAATTCCATAATTGTCTTTCAGATGGTGGGCAATGTAGTTGGCATTCAAAATAGCAACTTCGGTTGCTTTTCTCAAGCCATCGCCACCCAGCATTTTGATGTATCCGTAGGTAATCGGGAGAACCGAAGCGCTTCCCCAGGGAGCTGCCGAAACGGCATGGATCCCAATGTGTCCGTTGTTCATTACCGAATGGGAAGGAAGGAATTCAACCAAATGTTTGGCACAGGCAATAGGGCCAACACCCGGTCCACCGCCTCCATGAGGGATGGCAAAGGTTTTGTGCAGGTTGAGGTGGCATACATCGGCCCCGATTTTTCCCGGCGAAGTCAATCCTACCTGGGCATTCATGTTGGCGCCGTCCATATAAACGAGCCCTCCAAACCGATGGATGATATCACAGACTTCGGTTACCGAAGCTTCGAAAACCCCGTGGGTCGACGGATAGGTAATCATCAGACAAGCCAGGTCGTCTTTATGTTCTTTGGCTTTCTGTTTTAATGCTTCAACGTCAATATTGCCTCGTTCATCGCAAGGTGTTACGACCACTTCCATGCCAGCCATTGCTGCACTGGCCGGATTGGTCCCGTGGGCTGATGAAGGGATCAGGCAAATTTTCCGATGACCTTCTCCGCGGCTCTCATGATAGGCTAAAATCACCCTTAGTCCGGCATATTCACCGGCTGCGCCCGAGTTGGGCATCAGGCTTACATCGGCAAAACCGGTAATTTGCGCCAGGTCGTGTTTCAGTTCATCGATCATAATCTGATAACCCATAGCCTGGTTTTTTGGCACAAAGGGATGAATGCCACCAAATTCGATCCAGCTCAGAGGAAGCATTTCGGTAGCCGCATTCAGTTTCATGGTACACGAACCCAGCGAAATCATCGAATGGGTCAACGAAATATCGCGGTTTTCAAGTTTTTTGATGTAGCGCATCATTTCGGTTTCAGATCGATAACGGTTGAAAACATCAAGTTGCAGGTAATCACTTTTACGGGCAAATTTTTCATGGATAAATTTTTCACCAGGATATTTGGTATAGTTGGGTACCTGGCGGTTGGCGGCTTTGGCAAACACTTCAACAATCCAGTTGATATCGTCGAGGTTGGTCGTTTCGTCAATACTCAGACCCACTTCGCCATTCTCGAAATAGCGGAAGTTCATCTCCAGATCGAGCGACAGCCACTCAATATCTTCCCGTTTTACATGGCGAGGAAGGCTAAAACGAATGGTATCGAAGAAAAATTCATTTTCCTGTTTGTATCCTAACTTTTCAATTTCCTGCGAAAGCAAATTGGCAATGGAATGGATGCGGGCGGCAATGGAATAGATGCCCCGCGGACCGTGATAAACGGCATAAAATCCGGCCATGGTTGCCAGTAAGGCCTGAGCAGTACAAATATTGGAAGTGGCTTTTTCGCGTTTGATATGTTGCTCGCGGGTTTGCAATGCCATGCGCAATGCCCGGTTTCCATTGGCATCTTTCGAAACGCCAATGATGCGGCCCGGCATGCTGCGTTTGTATTCTTCTTTGGCTGCAAAGAAAGCGGCATGGGGGCCACCGTATCCCATGGGGATTCCAAACCGTTGCGATGATCCAAAACAGATGTCGGCATCCCACTCTCCCGGAGGAGTGAGCAGGGCAAGGCTCAGCAGGTCGGTAGCAACGGCCACTTTGCATTCATTTTTGTGGGCAGTTTCTACCAGGGCGGTGTAATCTTCAATGTTTCCATCTGAATTTGGGTACTGAACAATCACCCCAAAAACCTGACTGTTGAAGCCAAAACTTTTAGATTCGTCGATTTTTAGTTCAATGCCAAGTGGTTCGGCACGGGTCATGAGAACATCGAGCGTTTGCGGCCAGATTTTTTCATCGACCAACAGCACATTGGCTTCGGCTTTTTGCTGGGCTCTCGAACGGGTGTTGTGCATCATGATCATGGCTTCAGCGGCGGCGGTGGCTTCGTCGAGTAAGGAAGCATTGGCCAGTTTGAAACCGGTAAGGTCGCAAACCATGGTTTGATAAGTAAGCAGCGCTTCGAGCCGGCCCTGTGAAATTTCGGCCTGATAGGGTGTGTACGAAGTGTACCAAACTGGATTCTCGAATACGTTGCGAAGGATTACAGCCGGGGTAATAGTATCATAGTAACCCATGCCAATGTAGGTATTGAACACTTTGTTCTTTTGGGCTAGGTCGTGTATTTTGCGGTAATACTGGCGTTCGCTCAGACCCGGACCCAGGTTAAGTGGCTTATCAAGGCGGATATTTTTAGGAACGGTCTGATCAATCAGTTCATCCATCGATGAAACCCCAATGGTTTCAAGCATTTGATCTATCTCATGGGAACGTGGCCCGATGTGGCGCCATCCGAATTTGTCATTCTTAATCACGGTTATGCAATTTTTAATGAATTTGTATAATGTTGCAAAGATAGATGAATTGATGATGAAAAAAATGATTTTGATTTGGATCGTAAAAAAGTCATTTGAAACGAAGAAGGTATAGCTTGCTGTTGCCTTTTCTCAATCAATATTCGAGATAAAAGTGAACAGTTTGACATCAAAAAAGGGCTGAACGCCGATTACTTTTTTTTGATTTTGCCACCACCAATACATTCGTGTCAAAATTAGAAAAAGATATGAGAACACATTTTAAACGTATCATCCTTGTTTGCCTGATGCTCCTGACCGGAATTTTTGGTTTTTCGCAGGAGCAGATATGGAGCCTGGACTCTTGTCTCAGGTATGCCGTCGAGCATAACATTTCCATGAAAAAGGCAAACTTGTCAATCAATCGATATGGCGTTTTGGCCGAGCAGGCAAAAGCCAATCGTTTGCCTTCAGTGAGCGCTTCGGTTAGCCAGAATTTTGGATGGGGTAAAGGTATTGTTGCTGAAACCGGAGAAGAGTATGGGGGAATTGAAGGTTCAAGTTCTTCCCGTTACAATTTGAATTCAAGTGTTTCACTTTTTAATGGTTTCAAATTGCAAAATTCAGTGAAGCAAACCAAGCTGAACCTCGAAAGCGGAAAATATTATGCCGAGTCGGTTAAGGAATCGTTGGAACTAAACATCCTGGATGCCTTTCTGAATGTACTCTATGCTGACGAGCAGGTGAAGAATTCAGAGAAACAGCTTGAATCAACTGCCGAGCAACTGGCTCTTGCAACGGAAAGGCTGGCCCTGAACGTAATTTCTAAATCCGATTTTTTACAAATCCAATCGGAGCTTTCCAGCGAGAAGCTCACTCTTGCCAATGCCCAAAGCACACTGACCATGGCAAAGATCACACTGATGCAGTTGATGGAACTTCCCGTTACAACTGATTTTGCCATCGTGTTGCCCGATTTGACCAATTTGCTGAATCAAAACCTCTCTCCATTGTCGGATGAGGTTTTTAAAATGGCCGTTGAGTTTAAGCCGCAAATCAAGAATGCTGAATTATCAACTGAAAGTGCCAGATTGGACGAAACGATTGCTAAAGCAGGTTATTACCCAAGTTTGTCGTTGTCGGCAGGTATTAGCTCCAACTATTCGAGTCAAAGCCAGAATAGCTATCTTGATCAGCTTGGGAATTTTGTAAGCCCTTCGGTCGCTCTATCTCTTCAGATTCCTATCTACCAAAAAAAGCAGGTGAAGACAAATCTTGCTGTTGCCCGCATTGGAATTGATGAAGCATCGCTCGACGAGCAAAATACCCGGAACCAATTGCGTAAAGATATTGAACAGGCTTGTGCCGATGTTTCTTCTGCTCAGGTGAAATACCAAGCCAGTCTGGAAAACCAAAAATCGATCAACGAATCGTATTTGCTTGCTGAAGAAAAATTCAAGCAGGGCATGATCAATTCGGTCGATTTCCTTGTACAGAAAACCAATTTGATTACTTCTGAAAGCCAATTACTTCAGTCAAAGTACAATCTGGTTTTTTGCTATAAAATATTAGACTTTTATAAAGGAATCCCAATTTCATTGTAAAAGTACCGTAACATTTGATTAATAAAGAAAAATACAGGTCATGAAGAAACGTATCATCATCTTAATTTGTGTCGCAGTGGTTGTATTTGCAGGGATTGCCTTTTTCGTTGGCAAACGGGGTCCGAAAGCGACCTATTCCATTACCACCGCAAAAATTGAAAAGGGATCAATCAGCAACACCATTACCGCTACGGGGACACTTGAAGCGATTACCACCGTGCAATTAGGCACTCAGGTTTCGGGCGAAATTGAAAAAATTTATGTCGATTTCAATTCTCAGGTTAAAAAGGGGCAATTGCTGGCAACACTCGACGAAACACCGCTGAAGGCGCAGGTTGATCAGAGCCAGGCTACTGTTGATAATTCGGAAGCAGAACTTGATTACCAAAAAGCTACATACGAACGAACCAAAGCGTTGTATGAGAAGAAACTAATTGCACAATCGGATTACGATTTGGCTGAATACAATTACCGAAAGGCGATATCGAATCTGAATAATGCAAAGTCAGCATTGGAAAGGAATAAAATCAACCTTGCCTATGCCCGTATTTATTCTCCCATCGACGGGATTATCTTGAACAGGGCGGTAGATGAAGGCCAAACCGTAGCTGCCAGCTTCAACACACCGGAACTATTTACCATAGCCAACGACCTTACACAAATGAAGGTGGAAGCAAATGTTGACGAAGCCGATATAGGTCAGGTTTTAACAAATCAGCGGGTAGAATTTAAAGTAGATGCATATCCTGATCAGACGTTTCAGGGTACTGTTTCCCAAGTGCGGTTACAACCGGTTACTTCGTCAAATGTGGTTACCTACACTGTAATTATTAATGCACCCAACCCGGATAAGAAATTAATGCCAGGAATGACCGCAAATATCTCAATTTATGTTAGTGAGAAGAAGGACATCCTTATTGTACCAGGAAAGTCCGTGCGCTTTTCTCCCGATCAGCAACTGATCGTGGCTTATATGCAGTCGTTGGAAAAATCGGGTAAGATAACTCCTCCTGAAAATGGAAACCCTGAGATGGGAATGGGCGAAGGAATGCCAGGTAAAGGATCTATGCCCGGAGGTATACCGTCTCCCGGTGGATTTCAGCCGAATGGGAAAGAAGGAACAACCGTTTGGGTCAAAGAGGGTGAGATGATCCACCCACGGAAAATTGAATTGGGAGAAACCGATGGTATCAATTATGAGCTCATTTCGGGTTTGAACGAAAATGATGAAGTAGTTACTTCTTTAGAGAAACAAACGGTGAAACAGGCAAAAGCAGCCACGGCCAGTAGCCCGTTCATGCCAGCCCGTCCGGGTGGACCACGAAAATAAAACAATGGCTATGAGACGATCGATTATAGAGGTAACTCAACTCAAAAAAGATTTCCACGTCGGTGATGTGACCGTTCATGCGCTAAAAGGCATTAACCTGAACATCCAAGAAGGCGATTTTGTGGCCATTATGGGAACTAGTGGATCGGGGAAATCGACCATGCTGAATATTCTGGGATGTCTCGACAAACCAACTTCAGGCGATTACAAGCTCGATGGAATCAGCGTTTCCGATTTGAACAGAAACCAGTTGGCTGAACTTCGGAACAACAAACTTGGATTTGTTTTTCAATCGTACAACCTGTTGGCCCGGACTACGGCATTGGAGAATGTGGAGCTTCCGCTTTTTTACAATCCAAATGTAAAAGCGAAAGAGAGGAAGGAGAGGGCAATAAGGGCATTGGAATCTGTCGGTTTGGTCGATCGTATGCATCACACCCCGAACCAGCTTTCTGGTGGGCAGCAGCAACGGGTGGCGATAGCCCGATCGCTGGTTAACGATCCGGTGGTCATCCTTGCCGATGAAGCTACTGGTAACCTCGATACCCGGACGTCGTACGAGATAATGGATCTTTTCCAGCGGTTAAACGAAGACGGAAAAACCATCGTGTTCGTTACTCACGAGCCGGACATCGCAAAGCTCACTTCAAGGAATATTGTTTTTCGCGATGGATTGGTCATCCGCGAAGGCTATGTTCCCGATCAGTTACTAGCAGCACAGGTATTGAAAACGCTGCCCATCGAAGAAAATCAACTTTAAAATGGAACAAAATGAATTATCGAAATTTAATTAAGATAGCCTGGGGTGCTTTGATGCGAAACAAATTCAGGGCGTTCCTTACCATGCTTGGGATCATTATCGGTGTAGCATCGGTTATTGCCATGCTGGCCATTGGGCAAGGCTCGAAAAAAAGCATCCAGGATCAAATGTCGGGGATGGGTACCAACCTTATTTTTGCCATGCCGGGTTCTGAACAGCGGGGTGGAGTAAGGATGGGCAACAGCGACGCTCAGAGTATGAAACTGAGCGATGTAGAAGCTATTGCAAAAGAATGTTCGGCCATTAGTTCTGTTTCGCCCGAAGTACGTGCAAGCGGACAGGCTGTATATGGGAATCAAAACTGGCCTACTTCAATCGTTGGAGCTAATGAAAATTTTTTCCCGGCACGTAAATTTTCCATTGCCGACGGCCGTTGCTTCAACGAGAAGGAGATTAGTTCAATGGCAAAAGTCTGCCTCATTGGTCAGACCATTAAGGAGAATTTATTTACTAATGGGACTGATCCTATAGGGCAAACCGTGCGTTTCAAAAATATTCCTTTGAAAATTATTGGTGTTATTGCTGAAAAAGGGGAAAACGGAATGGGTGACGATCAGGATGATATCATTGTTGCGCCATATACAACCGTTCAACGCAGGATTTTGTCAATATCCTATATTCAGTCAATTTTTGCTTCGGCTGTAAGCGAAGATAAAAATGATGAAGCCATTGCTCAATTAACACAAACCCTTCGTCGAACCCACAAAATCAAAGAAGGAGAAGAAAACGACTTCCGGGTTATGTCGCAGTCAGAACTGGTACAAACGTTTTCTTCGGTGAGTAATATCCTTACTGCTCTTTTGGGCGCCATATCGGGGATATCGTTGTTGGTGGGAGGTATCGGGATCATGAACATCATGTATGTGTCGGTTACCGAACGGACCCGTGAAATTGGTTTGCGTATGTCGATTGGGGGAAAAGGGAAACACATTCTGATGCAGTTCCTGATCGAATCGACCATGCTCAGTGTCTTTGGCGGGATCATTGGAATTATTCTCGGTTATCTTGTCAGTGCGGTGATTGGAAAAGTAATGGGTTGGCCCGTTGTGGTGATGACCGATTCGGTCGTTCTTTCCTTTGCCGTTTGTTCGGCTATTGGTATCTTTTTCGGTTGGTACCCGGCACGAAAGGCCGCCGCGCTAAACCCAATTGATGCATTGAGATATGAATAACTATCGAGTTGGTTAGATTAAAAGACTTCGGAGAAAATGATGATCATTAATCCGGAGTCTCTTCTTCATGTATTGCATTTTTATTTTTACTTTTGAGTTATAATTCAATGAATGAGATGGGATTAATCATATCAGACAAAAGATTGAAAGTTGCCCTGCACGTGCTGATCTGGGTTATTATTTTCTTTTTTCCTCAGTATATTTTTAAAGTTTTTGGGTTTGGAGATATTCGTTTTTTATCCCACTTTTATGTGAATACCATTGTTTATGGCTTGCTTTTCTATGTTAATTACCTGTGGTTTGTACCGAAATTTTATTTCCGGAATAAGAAGGCCGTTTATTTTTTGGCTGCCTTTTTATTGATTCTGGCGCTCTATTTTGTATTGGTTTACATAAACGATCAAGTTTTATTTAATCCTGAAAAGAACAAACTATTGGGCGAAGTAAAAAGAAAGATGGAAGAGGACCGTATCGGGAAACGGCCTCCAATGGAGATCTTCCGGATCCTGAATTTTGCTTTTTCTTCCATTATGATTACCGGATTTGCGCTTGGGCTGGGCTTTATGGAGCGGCATCGCGAGAATGAACGGCAGCGCAAAGAGCTTGAAAAGGAAAAGCTTCATTCAGAACTGGCTTTTTTGAAAAATCAAATCAGCCCTCATTTTTTCTTCAACACCCTGAACAATATCTATTCGCTGACCAGTATTGATACCCCAGCCGCGCAGGAAGCAATTTTGAAATTGTCGAAACTCATGCGTTACCTGCTTTACGATTCTGAACATGGCGAAACGAGCATTAACCTCGAAATTGAATTTATGACCAATTACATTGCCTTAATGAAGTTGAGGTTAAGCCCAAAAGTCGATCTGAAAGTTTCGTTTCCATCCGAATTCAGCGATTTTAGTATTCCACCGTTGCTTTTTGTACCTTTTATCGAGAATGCGTTTAAGCATGGGATCAGTAACCGAGAAACATCTTTTGTCGATATCAGCATGGCGATTCAGAACGGAGAAATCCAGTTTTCAACGTCGAATTCTTTGTTTAAAAGCAACCAGCCATCCGATCCTGAACATTCCGGTATTGGGCTCGACAATGTGAAGAAACGGCTTGCCCTGCTTTTCCCCGGAAAACATCAACTATCGATCATGCAAACGGATAATGTTTTTAGTATTCATTTAAAAATTGAATTAGAATAACGGTAGACCATGAAAATGAAAACGATAGCAATTGACGATGAACCACTGGCATTAGCCCTTCTTTCCGATTATATCTCGAAAACTCCATTTCTTGAGCTGGTTGATACTTTTGATAATCCGCTCGATGCTCTCGATTTCCTGCACAACGAACTGGTCGACCTGATTTTGATCGATATTCAAATGCCCGATTTAAAGGGTACCGAATTTGTGCGTACCCTCGAGACCTCTGCCAAAATTATTTTTACCACAGCCTATCCTCAGTATGCAGTGGAAGGTTTCAAACTCAATGCGACCGATTATTTGCTGAAACCTTTCAGCTATGAAGAGTTTTTGAAAGCAGTTCAGAAGGCATTCAAACAAGCCGAGCTCGAACACAGTACCCTACCGGTGGCCGATGCTAACAATCAGTTTCTGTTTCTGAAGTCGGAGTATAAAATCCGCCGCATCAGTTTCAACGATATCCTTTACATTGAAGGGTTGAAGGATTACATCAAGGTTTTTGTAAAGAACGAAGCAAAGCCAATCATGTCGCTCAATTCGTTGCGCTCGATCGAACAAAAGCTGCCCGAGGAAAAGTTCATGAGGGTGCACCGTTCGTTTATCGTCAACCTTGAGCAGATCGAGACCATCGACCGAAGCCGGATTGTTTTTGGCAAAGAATACATCCCGGTGAGCGATCAGTATAAAGAAAAGTTCCAGGCGTATATCGACAAGAATTTCATTTAAGCACAAGGGGTGCCGTCAGTTTTTCACAATAAAAATTGAAGGGATGTTTTTGATCCATCCTTTTTTCACATGGGATAATTTAATCCAGCTGCTCATACTGACAATGATCAAATCCGTTTGGTTGATCTGGTTTTCAGAAGCTTCCTGTTCGTTGATGAACCGGTAATTGTCGGGGTAATCAATTTTGTAAGGAATGATTGCTTCATTCAACTGGTTGTTGGAAAAGAAGGTTGGGGCCAGGTTTAATAACGAGATGGAGGAACCCGAATTCAGTACCAGTTTTTGGGCATATTGAAGAAGGAAAACATCATCGGAGGAGTGAAAGCTCACAATGACATTGTGGAAACCAGTTAGGTTTCGTTCGATCAGAATGCCTACCGGTGTGGTGCATTTAGTCAGGATTAACCGGATTTTATCGTCGAAAGGTGACGATTGGAAGAGCCTCTCTTTTCCGGTTACCGTTCCGATCAGGCGTTCGGGGTTGAAGATTTTGGTCGTAAAACCGAAAATTTTTCCCAGAAGGCTTCCTTCATAAATCGATTGGCCGGAGCCAACCAGCAACAGATCGAATCTGCCCACATTGGCTGTTTCGATGATGTCGGCCGTTATGTCGTTTGAAATTTTGAAAAGGGTTACTATTTTTTGTTTCAGAATAGTTGCTTCTTCCAAAATTGGGGTAAAGCTTTCCACTTCGTATTCGTCGATGTTGTAGTTGCTCACGTCGTTGGTGGGCGAAAAATGGAGGGCGGTAATGGAGGTTTCTCCCGACGTTTTTTGGGTCAGGGCATTGGCGAACCGTAACAACGTTCTACCACGGGAAGGATTCCCGAATGAAATGAGGATATCGTATTTATCGGGCAATGCAATAACCGGCTGGGTTTTGGCATATTCGACTTTAAATATTCTGTTGATGAGATTCAGAGCCGGCCCGGTCATGAAGGTGGTGAGCAGCGCCATAATGACCATCATGGCAAAAATTTCGGGGGTTAAAACCCCGAGTTCGTACCCAATATTCAGCACCACAAGTTCCATCAATCCGCGGGTATTCATCAACGCACCAACGGTCAGGCTATCTTTCCAGCTTAATTTTACATAGCGGGCCGCAATGGTGCTTCCCAGAAATTTTCCAACGATAGCGACCAGAATGATCAACCCTGTGGCTTCCCAGATATACCATTCGTTCAACAGTCCGATCTGGGTTCTTAAACCGGTATAAACAAAGAAGAGGGGAAGAAGTAGCACCAACGAAACATCTTCCACTTTTTCGACAAAAATATTCCGGAATTTCGCGTTGTCGGGCATGATGATGCCGGCTACAAAAGCGCCAAAAAGAGCATGGATTCCAATGAGTTCAGTGGCAAACGACGAGATAATCAATACGATAAAAAAGATTGCTACAATGGGTTTGGTCAGGTTTTCACGCGATGAATGCAATTCGCCAATCCGTTTTAAGAAAGGCCTTACCACTTTAAACATGATAAACACATAGGCGATGGCCATCAGGATCACGTAGATGGAACTGGTAAATGAACCCGCCTTGGTGATGGCAATCACAGCAGCCAGCAGGCACCAGCCGGTAATATCGTTGAATGCGGCACAGGCAATGATGATGGTGCCCAGCTTGGAATTGTGCATTCCTCTTTCGCGCACAATTCGCGCCAACACCGGAAAAGCGGTAATGCTCATGGCTATTCCAATGAAAAGCGCATACGGGAGAAATTGTGTGCCATAGGGCGAAAAAGATTGGAAAAGGAAAAATGCCAGAATTGATCCGAGGGCAAACGGAAAAATGATACTAAACTGGCTTACAACAATTGCTTCCCGGGCTCGGTTTTTCAATACGCTGAGATCGAGTTCCATGCCAACAATAAACATAAACAGGATTAAGCCAACCTGACTTAGCACTTGCAGATTGTCGAACGATTTGGGAGGAAAAAGCACCAGAAAAAAATCGGGGAAAAAGAAACCAAGAAGAGATGGGCCGAGTATAATACCGGCAACAATCTCGCCAATAACCGTTGGTTGCCCGATTCGTTTAAAGAACCATCCAAAAATTCTCGAAACGATTATAATGACGATGATCTGAATTAAAAGAATCGACAGCGGATGGGCAAAATTGGTGTTGACCGTGTTTACAAAATCGAGCCAGGGACCGTCGCTGTGTTTGTGAACAACCATGTGTTTCCCAACTTCAAGCTGTGCTCCCTGCTGGCTGATCCAGTAAAACAACAGGGCAAAAGCGATCAAAACCGTACCATAAACCAATGTGTTTTTTAATCGTTTCACGCAGAATGGATTTGTTGGTTAAGCTATTCTATTCCTGAACAAACAATGTTTGAACAGTTCCAAAGTTAATTATAATCATGAATTAGCAAAGGAATGTCGGAGAAAACCGGGCGATTTTAACGTGAATTTTCGTTACGGTTTATTCCCACTCGAGGATGATCTTCCCACAGTTTCCTTCTTCCATAATGCGGAAAGCTTCCTGATAATCATCGACCTTAAACCGGTGTGTAATAACTGGTGAAATGTCGAGCCCGCGGGTCAGCATCATCTCCATCTGGTACCAGGTTTCGTACATTTCGCGGCCATAAATCCCTTTCAAGGTGAGCCCTTTAAAAATAACTTTGTTCCAGTTGATGGTGGTGTTTTGTGGTAAAATTCCCAGCAGTGAGATTTTTCCTCCGTTGTACATGTGGTTGATCATTTGGTTGAAAGCAACCGGCGAGCCTGAACATTCGAGTCCTATGTCGAAACCGGCGGTGATTTTCATTTTTTTCATCACCTCTTCAATGGAATCGGAGAGAGGATCGATTACTTCGTCGGCACCCATTTTGCGGGCCAGTTCGCGGCGGTAAGGTACCAGGTCAGTTCCAACGACATTGCGGGCCCCGACAAATTTGCAGATGGCTGTGGCCAGTGAACCAATGGGGCCACCAATGCCGGTAATGAACACATCTTCGCCAATGAGCGGGAACGATAAGGCGGTGTGGCAGGCATTCCCCAGCGGGTCCATGATGGAGACGATTTCGTCGGGGATCCGCTCGTCGATCTTCAGCACGTTGCTGACCGGAACGGCAATGTATTCAGCAAAACCACCGTCGCGCTGAACACCAATCCCAACGGTGTGGTCGCAAATATGCTGGCGACCACGGCGGCAATTCCGGCAATGGCCACAGGCAATATGACCTTCAACGGTTACCCGGTCGCCTATTTCATATTGGGTTACTTCGCTTCCCCGCTCCACAATTTCGCCTACGTATTCGTGCCCGATAATCAGCGGGGTTTTGATGGTTTGCCGGGCCCATTCGTCCCATTTATAAATATGGAGATCGGTGCCACATATCGCCGATTTTCTGATTTTCAACAATACTTCGTTCACTCCGGGTACTGGAATTGGAACATCTTCCATCCAAATACCTTTTTCCGGTTTGCTTTTTACAATTGCTTTCATATCCCTTTTCTTAAATCAACAGCAAGTTTCAAAGAAATTTACAACAAAAACATGATTTTTATATAACCGCAGTGAAATAAAAGCGATCGGTAGCACGCTGAAACCAATCAGCAGAAGTTTTTGAACGATCGGTCACGCGTTGAGTCCGCCCAAGCGAAGTTTTTTACTGCCCGAGCGAGCCCAAAGGCCAAAAAAGCACGCACAATCGGGAATAAATATTGCATGAATGGCAAAATCACTTGCTCGATTGACTATAAACCTCGCATGATTGGCAAAATTTTTCGCTCGGTTGACCCTAAACCTCGCAAGATTGGCAATATTGAATGCATGGGCAATCCTTCAAGGCGCTTAGTAGATGAAAATGCAGGATCGTATATTGTTGGGTACTTACTGCTTAATAATCTTTTTGGTAATTGTTTGTCTTTCGTTTAAAACTTCAAGGATGTAAATTCCAGCTTCATAATTCGACATGTCAATTTCTATTTTCGGGTTCTCTGTTTTGAAAACCATCCGTTGTGCGCCATTGACAGAAAGCAAACGAACTTCCGATTGTGATCCGGGAAGTGTAAAATTGAGCTTGTCTTTTACCGGATTTGGGTAAACATCGAAATCTTTATCAATGCTCAAAGATGTTTCTGAAGATGCAGTACCTTCACTCACGGTAATATTGGAACTTCCACTGCTATGATATCCCTCTGTTTCCATGATCTGGTAATCCCAAGTTGTGCCTAACTCCATTCCTTTGGCCTTCCAGGCAGCAACATGGTTTGCAAATGTTACTTTTCCACTCGATCTCTTTGTGGTACGTACACTCCAATACTGTTGAAAAGTTGCTGTACCAATAATGGAAGGTTGATTTGTTCGCGTTGTCTCATAAATGTTATACGTTCCGCCATCACTGGTGAAAGTTCCTTTTGAAGTTCCACCCGGAGGTGTCCACGAGCCATAACTTTCAACCACATAATATTCGATCAGTTTGTTTTTTGTCCAGCCATATACCGCCAGATATCCGTTACTGCCTCCGTCAAAGGTTCCTGAAAAGTCGATAATCCGGTCGGGACTCCCCGTTGACCAACCTTTACCTGCTGTAAAATTGTAAACATTCGACCAGGTAACGCTATAATTACCGGCATCTCCCAGCGTCATTACGGGTATCCCGGTGTAAGAAGTATTTTCGCTCCCCTGGTTCCAATACGAATAGTAAAAGCCGTTTTGGGTGCCCGTTTTATTAGCGTTGATCGTTTGGGCGTTTGAGGGTGGCGTTACGAATAACAATCCGAATGAAAACGCGATAACTGACAGATTTGTACAAAGCAATTTTTGTTTCATGATCTTTTAT
>DAOQAB010000089.1:0-14919 GCA_035353695.1 Prolixibacteraceae bacterium | reverse complement strand
AAATTCAGGTAACCGACGACGACGAATTAAAGTCGAGCAAAAAAAGTGGTATTGGGTTGTAATTAAGTAAGATTCAGCAAAAGTTTATAATCAGAGATAGAGATTGGCTGCAAGCCTTTTTATTCAGGGTTTCACTTCGAGTGAAGCCCTGAATAACAGGCAGCGACGGGCAATTTTACTTCCCAATCGTATTTTTTAAATACTTCCCCGTATAGCTTTCCTTACAACTTACCAAATCTTCGGGAGTTCCTTCAAACAAAACCGATCCGCCGTTTTTGCCACCTTCGGGTCCCATGTCGATAATCCAGTCGGCATATCGGATGATGTCGAGGTTGTGTTCGATAATAATCACGGTGTTGTTGTGATCAACCAGTTTTTTGATGATCCGGTAGAAATTATCGATATCCGACATGTGCAAGCCAGTGGTGGGCTCATCCATGATATAGATGTTGCTCTCCTTGCCCAGTTCGGTGGCTATTTTCAGGCGTTGCGATTCGCCTCCTGAAAGCGAACTCAAGGTTTGCCCCAGTTTCAGGTAACCTAAACCTACTTCGCGCAGCAGTTTCAGGTGTTTGTTGATTTTGGGAACTTTAAAGAACTCGTCGGCCTGATTAACCGTCATGTTGAGGACATCGGCAATACTTTGTCCGTGATACTTCAGTTCCAGCACGTCGGAATGATAGCGTTTCCCGTCGCACTCGTCGCAAACGGTTTTCACCGCATCCAGAAAATGAAGTTCGAAACTGAGAACGCCCTGTCCGTTGCATTTGGGGCATGCACCTTTGGAGTTAAAACTAAACAGCGATGCTTCGGAACGGGTCGCCGCGGCAAACTCTTTCCGGATATGATCGAAAATGCCGATAAACGTAGCCGGATTGGCTCTTGATGATTTCCCGATGGGCGATTGATCAATGACCACCGCTTCGGGATGCTGCCTGACAAAACATTCGTGGATCAGGCTGCTCTTGCCACTACCGGCTACCCCGGTAATGCAGGTCAGTACTCCTTTCGGTATGCTCACCGAAACATCGCGCAGATTGTTGGCTGTGGCGTGGTCGATTCGGAAAAAGCTGCTGGCCTGTTTGCGCCGGAATACCGGTTGTTGTGTTTCAAAAAGATATTTGCCGGTCATACTGTTGACCTGTTTTAGCCCTTCCGGTTCACCGTTATAGACTAGTTCTCCTCCAAACTTCCCGGCTTTCGGACCAATATCCACAATCCATTCGGCAGCGCGAATGATATCAGGATCGTGCTCCACTACAAATACGCTGTTTCCTTTGTCGCGCAACCGGAAAAGAATCGACAGCAATTTTTCGGTATCGCGCGGGTGAAGCCCGATAGATGGTTCGTCGAGTACATAGAGCATATCTACCAGATTACAGTCGAGCTGTTTGGCCATTTTTACCCGTTGCGATTCGCCACCGGAGAGGGTGGAAACAGGTCGGTCGAGCGACAGGTAACCTACGCCGATTTCGATAAGCTGTTCAAGCAGAAACCGTGCTTTTCGAAGGATGGGGCGCGATATTTCGTCGTCAATATCCGTCAGAAAATGATGCACATCGGTTAATTCCATCGTGCAGACCTGATCGATGGAGATGCCTTTGATGGTAACTGCTCTGGCACGTTCGTTGATCCGCGAACCGCTACATTGCCCGCAAACCGAGTAAATAAAGTACCGCGAATACGCGTTTTTATCTTCCTCAGAAGCCTCATCTTCCGCTTTCCCGGCAACGGCATTCTCCAGTTTCCGTGCAATTCCTTCAAAATTTTTGGTATAGCTTAGTTTCTCCTTCGAATTGGTGATCGGAAACGGTTCGGAATAAAGCAATTTATCCAATTCCTCTGCCGAAAAATCCTTTAGCTTTTTGTCAACATCGAAAATGCCGATCGACATAAATTCCTTCCAGTAGAAACCTCCGATTTTGTAAAACGGGTGAGTAATCGCTCCTTCGCGAATGGTTTTTTCCTGATCCAGAAACTGATCCAGATCAATTTTTACACGCTTACCCAGTCCATGACAATGCGGACACATTCCTTCAGGATGATTGAACGAAAAATAGAACGATGGCCCGGTGAATGGTTGTCCGATGCGGGAATACAGCAAGCGCAGGTAAGTGTTGATTTCGGTGGACGTTCCAACCGTACTGCGCAGATTGTTGCCCATTCGCTTTTGGTCGATGACAATGGCTGTGGAGAGGTTCAGAATATCGTCCACATCCGGTCGCGAGAGTTTGGGCATTCGGGTACGGGCGAAGGTCGAGAAAGTCTCCACCAGCTGTCGTTGTGCCTCGGTATAAATGGTATCGAACAGCAACGATGATTTTCCGGAACCCGACACCCCGGTAAATGCCACCAACTTGTGCCGGGGAATTTCTACCGAGATGTTCTTCAGGTTGTTGGTGTGTGCATTAAGCACATAGATATGATCTTTGTTCATGGCTCTGGATTTTTAAGTGCGGCAAATTTCGTTTTTCCGTTATTCCTGAAATTGTAAAAATGCGACATTGAGCAGATTTGCAACAAATCTATTACCCAAGAGTGTCAACGGTATGTCAGCAGGGCTTCATTTTTAAGAATTTTAGTGGTTAATTTGTACTGAATAGTTGAGCTATTTGTTTATTATGAGCAACCAAAGTTCCATAGAAGCCTATCAGGAGCGGATTCACCAGGCGGTGGACTATATTTCAGCGCATCTTTCTGAAGAAATTTCGCTGGAAAAACTGGCCGGTGCTGCTTGTTTCTCTCCGTTTCATTTTCACCGTATTTTTTCGGCCATGTTGGGCGAAACTCCCCGTGACTACATTGAGCGATTGCGCATGGAACATGCCGCCAACGAAATCAGTGTAAAAAGAAATGCAAACCTGTTTGAAATAGCCTACGATTGCGGGTTTAAAACGATATCCTCTTTTTCACGGACATTTAAAAAGTTTCATGGAGTAACACCATCGCTGTTTCTGGAGAAACATGAGGCGGATTATCATTCACGGAATATCATGGGAAGCAAGAAGCCGCCACAACGCAGGTCTGGTGATTTTGAAGCTATCGAGATTGTGAAGATGCCTGCGTTTCATGTGGCTTATGCCCAAACTTTGAAGGGTTATGAAACCGGAATCGCAAAGGCTTGGAATATGCTTTTTCAGAACCAATCCATACAGGGAGTATTGCAGCCTGATGTGATCCTGATTGGAATTCCTTACGACAACCCGGGAATAACGCCCCATCAGAAATGCCGCTACCGGGCCTGCGTTACCGTTCCCCGGCAATTCACCCTTTCACACGGAACTGTGAAAACAGCCGATTTGGACGAAGCTTTGTACGCTGTTTACCATTTTAGGGGTACACGCGAAGATGTTGCCGATGCCTACGCTTTCCTCTTTGGCACATGGCTGGTGCAGAGTGGTTATGTGCCCGACGAAAAACCATTGATCGAAGTCTATCCGCCAAGTCTGATGGCCGATTGCTTACAAAACAAACTAAGTTACGATATTGCACTTCCGGTTGTGCTGATGTAAATCTGAAGCACGATATCCGGAATTTCATAAAAATGCACTCCCCGCCAATTTAGCAAGAATTGGAAACATGAAATGTTCAGTCCGCTCTACCTTTGTGACATTATTCTAAAACCACAAGACTATGTTCGACATACGGAAAATACAGGAGCAAGTGATTTTTACTGCTGTAAAAGAAGAAAGTAATGAGCCAACCGCTCTAACAATCATCGACGGAAAACAAGAGGATAATCCAACATGGGTGAAGAATACCATGAAACGGTTGGAAGAGAATTTTGATGCTCCCACGGCAAAGAAAATTAGGATGAATTGCCAGTGCGGGTATGCCATGGACGAAAAACTGGCTTTGGTGAAAGAACTGATGGCAAACGCCTCGAACCTGGAAGAGTTTGCAAATCAGGACAAAGCAAAAGCCGCAGGGTTATCGTACCGCGATGGCGGACTATATCTGATGTTCCCCTTTTGCCCCTGCCCCATGCTTGCCGAAGTGGACAAACTACCCACCAGCACCTGGTGCCAATGCACAACCGGCTACAGCAAAGTGCTTTTCGAAAAAGCCTTTGGGTGCGAAGTGGAAGTCGATTTGCTGAAAAGCATCAAAATGGGCGATGATATCTGCCTGATGAAGATTATCCCACGGGGAAATATCCAGTTTTGATGTTTCAAATCATTGTTGTCGGTAAAAATATGAGATTCTTCGCTTTCGCTCAGAATGACAGCTATTTGCAAGAATATAAAGGGAGTCAGGGTAGGTTTTCGGCGAAGCCGAAAACCTACCCTGACTCCCTTTCACAACTCGTTGATTGTCATTTCGAACGAAGTGAGAAATCTTGACTTAATGAGCGTACTGAAGATTTAACCGGACAGCAATGGTTTCAAATATTCCGAAATTCAGTCGCTATTGCGGTTTGCCTCCATCCAATCTTCACGGCAAGGACAAAGCTTTACAAATTCGCGCGGGGTGTAGCCCGTAAAGGTTTTAAACTCATGGATGAAGTGCGATTGGTCGGAATAGCCGTTGTTGAAGGCATACGCGGTCAGGTGCTGGGGACGCTGGTTTACCAACCCGTCCATAACTTCCTGAAAACGAACAATCCGAATAAACTGCTTGGGCGATTTTCCAACGAGCGAAGCAAATTTGCGTTCGAGGCTTTTGGAGGTTACCGCCAGCTTTGCCGCCAACTGGCTGGCCTTGATTTGTCCGCCGCTTTGCTCGACCAACTCCACGGCATGTTTCATCAACCTGAAATCTCGCGCATCAACGGGAACCAGTTTTTCGATTAAAAACTTTTCAATGAATGAAATACGGCTTTCCAAATCGCCACACCCGCAAATTTGTTCCTCCAGGTACTTTACTTCGTCGGTAAAAATGTCGCTTAACCGGATGCTTTGGTTTTCAATTTCGTGCAACGAGAACCGGAAAAAATTGCAGGCGCCATAAGAATGAAAATCAATGGCAATAACACCCGAAGCGCCTTGCGTGGCGGCATCCATAAAGCTGCTGCTCAAGCCGCTGGCAAACGACTGCGGCTGAAGGGCTGTCTGCTGGTCGGGGAAAGTCATTACAAAGGGCCTGCGGTAATGAAACATCAGTTGCAGGTTCGCTGTCGGGACAACCCGTTCGCATACATTCCCCTCCCAGGCTTCCGTTTCGAGCATCCAGTAATGCTTGACGTAAGGGGCTAAAATGGGCGATGGATGGATAAACCGATAGTGCATGGGCCGTAGTTTTTCTTCTGCAAAAATACAATTATCTAGCCCCGATCTGTTTCACGGGCCAATATTCCCGGTTCACCTCCAAAAATTTCGGATTCATACATTTAGAAAGAACAATTTGGTAAAAAGATTTCCACCTTTGTTTGGCAAATATTGTTCAATAAATGATTTAAAATGATCTTCTATTTTTCAGGAACAGGCAATTCCCGATGGGTTGCCGCCCAATTAGCTGACCACTTTTCTGATACCCTTTATCCGATAGGCGAATACGGGCGCAATGAAAACCCGCTCGCCCCCGAATTTGAAGTAAAGCCCGGCGAGAAAATCGGGTTCGTGTTCCCCATCCATTCGTGGGGAATGCCGCCCATTGTAACCCAGTTTATTGCGAATATGCAATTGAAAGGGTACAGCAACCAGCAGGTTTACTGTATCATGACCTGTGGCGACGAATGTGGCCATTCCGACCGGATGTTTGCCGAAGCGATTAAAGCCAAAGGGCTTGAAACCAAGCATGTTTACTCGTTAGTTATGCCCAACTCGTATATATGCCTCAAAGGGTTCGACGTTGACAGCAAAGAGGTTCAGGTGCAAAAAATGGAACAGGTAAAGCTTGATTTGCCCAGACTGATAGCGGCTATCGAGAACGACCAACTCCTTGATTTTTACGCAAAAGGGAAACGGTTCCTGAAAATTAAATCGGGACTGATTTATAACCTATTTGTCAAATATTCGCTCACCGACAAACCTTATACCTGCGACAACAAATGTATTTCGTGCGGAAAGTGCGTAAAAGCCTGCCCGGTAAACAATATTGTATTGGCCAACGGCAAGCCAACATGGAAAGGCCATTGCACACAATGCCTGGCCTGCATCCACATATGCCCGACCAAATCGATCGACTACGGGAAAGGCACCCGGAACAAAGGGCGGTATTTCTTTCAGGAAAACAGACCGTAATTTTCAAAAGCGACTCCATGATAAAACAAGTTCTTTGCCGGATATACACGAACAACATCGAAGATTCAATTGCTTTCTACGAACAACTGACTGGCGAAAAATGCGCAAACCGCTTTGAATACCTGCAAGTTGGCCTTGAATTGGCACGTGTGCAAAATTTTTTGATCATTGCCGGCAGCGATCAAGCATTGTTACCGTTTAGGCAGACCAACGTCACTTTCCTGGTCGATTCGGTTGCCGACTACCGCCATTTCCTGTTGGACAACAAGGCCGAAATCGTACGCGACATCCAGGTTGTTCCAACAGGCTGGAACATGACCGTAAAGCACGCTGACGGGTTGGTTGTGGAATATGTGGAACATAAAAAAACAATAAAACGGGAGACATTGGATAAAATAAACAAAAAACAAAAAATGGAAAAAACACTGACACGAAACGGTGTGCCGATTGCATATCTCGACGAAGGTAGCGGCAACACCACACTTTTATTTGTACACGGGGTGTTTATCGACAAAGCGTATTGGGAGGCGCAGGCCGATTATTTCAGAGGGAAATACCGGGTAATTGCTGTCGATTTGCCGGGGCACGGGCATTCGGGAAGCAACCGCACCACGTGGAATATTCGGGAATACGGCAAAGATATTTGCTTTTTAATCAATGAATTGAAATTGCAAAACGTTATACTTATCGGCCATTCGATGGGTGGCGACATAATTCTCGAAGCGGCAGTTCAATGTCCCGGATCGATCATCGGGTTTATTGGCATCGACAATTTCAAAAATGCAGCCACACCTTTGTCCGATGAGATGCAGCAGTTGACTGATTCTTTTTTGAAGATGCTGGCTGTCGATTTTGCCAACATCTCCGAAGGCTATGCCCGACAGGCATTGTTATCCGCAGCTACCAATCCGGCAATTGCCGACCGCGTGGCAGCAGACTACCGCAATATGAACAAAACCATTGGCAGTGAACTGATTGCCGACTGTTTTAGCTGCTACCAACGTGAACGGGAGATGATGGCGCAACTGCCTGTGAAGATGCACCTGATCAACGTTAACAACTCGCCCACCAACGAAAATCTGCTGAAAACTTACGCAGCGTCGGGTTACGAAGTGCTACCGATACAAGGTACCTGCCACTACCCGATGCTCGAAAACCCTGATGAGCTGAACCGGTTGATTGAGTGTATAGTATTGAAAATGAAATGGTAATGAGATTGAGTCTGCTCCGAAAGCCTAAAGTAAAAAATAGTCCTGAAAGGACTGAATCTCAATAACCGTGGGTGTCAGCCCACGGCATTAAAACAAAACAAGGATTCAGCCCTGAAAAGGTTGAATATAAGTCATGTAACAAGGTTCAGCCCTTCCAGTGCTGGTGATATTTGTGTCTGGTTGACCCCCGGTTACGTTTCACTTCACCAGAGGTTATTCAGATTTAGCCCCTTTGGGGCATTTGTACCGCTTTTCATAGTGGACTCGGATTTAATAATTTGAAATAAGTTACAAATGAAATAGCCATCGTGCAGAAGCACATACAAAAAGGAAAATGTATAAATGGCTATTCCATGAGTACGTACCGACGTTTAATAAAACAAAAACTATATACGAATGAAAGCAATGAAGACTAAGAAAACGATTATTATTTCTATTTTGATCATGTTGTTTTTTCGGTTGCAAAAAGGAAGAGACAAGCACCACTTACGACTTTAAGGTTTTGGGAATCGAAAAAATTGTCATTGACGGTAACACCGAGATCACATTAAGTGCAGAGGGAATGCCTGATAAAACCAGCAGTGCTTATGCAATTGTTAGCGTTGATAATGGAACGCCGGTCAGAAATTATGGTTTGACCGTTTGGAAGCCTTTTTCAGGTGAAACAAGCTTTAGTGTTGTAAGCAAATACGGTGACATATCGGTAACAATTGAAAAGAAAGCTGAATCGGGCTACTACAATGTATTTGTTTCAAGAAAAGGGTTTGACGAAGAAATTGTCTATAAAATTGGTTTTCTCAACACATCAGTCAATTTGTGACGCCCTGAATCCTTTGGGATTTTGCATTTACTCTTTTTAGCCCAGAAAAATAGTTATAATAATTAAATGAGATGGACATCAATGATTTAGGATATAATACTTTTTTTGAAAAGTTCAGGAATGACAACGAATTAGGCGATTTTACCGTTGGCCGGGTGGTTGCCGAGCACAAGGAACGCTACACCGTGCGTACAGCAAACGCCGAATTGGAAGCCGAAATAACCGGAAACCTGCGCTTTTCGGCCAATAGCCGCGAAGACTTTCCTGCGGTGGGCGACTGGGTGGCGTTAACGGTTTACGAACCCGATATGGGTGTTATCTACAAAGTTTTCCCGCGCTTCTCGATCATATCCAGGCAAGCGGTTGGTCATTCGGGCGAAGCTCAGATCATTGCCGCCAATGTCGATTATGCTTTTCTGGTACAGGCAGTTGACCGCGATTTTAATATCAACCGGCTGGAGCGTTACCTCACGATTTGCCATTCGGCCAGGGTGAAGCCAATTGTCGTGCTTACCAAAACCGATTTGATTGACAGTGCTGCCCTTTCTGAAATAGAAAAATCTATAAATCAACGCATTGCTTCAGTTCCGGTGATAACGGTCAGCAACGTTACCCAGGAGGGTCTCGACAGCATCCGGGAGTTGATGGAACGTGGAAAAACCTATTGCATGTTGGGTTCGTCTGGCGTAGGCAAGTCGTCGTTAATCAACAACTTGCGAGGCAAAAACGTGATGCAGACCGATGCCATCAGCACAAGCACCGGCAAAGGGCGGCATGTAACCACCCACCGCGAACTGGTGGTGCTGGAGAACGGTGGTATTTTGATCGACAACCCCGGAATGCGCGAAGTGGGCGTTACCGATGTTTCCGAAGGTTTGTCCATAACTTTTGATGCCATTTTTGAATATGGGAAACGGTGCCGATACGGCGACTGCACCCATACTACCGAAGCCGGTTGTGCGGTAATTGAAGCGGTACAAAATGGACTTATCGACTCAAAATCGTACGACAACTACCAGAAAATGAACAAAGAGAAAGACTTTTTTGAATCTTCGGCAGCCGAAAGACGAAAACGGGACAGGGATTTTGGGAAAATGCTGAAAGATTACAAAAAAGGTAGAACAAATTACTAATCAACACATTATGAATATCCTGCTGATTCTGGCTCATCCAAATAAAAACAGTTTTAACCACGCCATCGCCCAAACATGCCATGACAGATTATTGGCTAACGGGCATACCGTGGTTTTCCACGATTTATATGCCGAAGGGTTCGATCCGTTGATAGGCGCTGATGAGATGTGCCGGCAAGCTCAAATTGACGAAACCATTCAATCGCATTGTAATGACCTGGTTGGCAGCGACGGGATTATTATTGTTCACCCCAATTGGTGGGGGCAACCTCCTGCAATATTGAAAGGATGGATCGACCGGGTTATCCGTCCCGGAATTGCCTACAAATTCGAAGAAGGCGACAATGGAGAGGGCGTTCCCATAGGATTGCTTAAAGCCAAAACCGGATTGGTTTTCAACACTTCGGATACTGCTGAAGAACGCGAAACTACAATTTTTAAAGACCCGCTGGAAACAATATGGAAAAACTGTATTTTCGATTTTTGCGGGGTGAAAACCTTTGATCGAAAGGTATTTCGGATTGTTGTAACTAGTACTTTGAAGCAACGCCAGGAATGGTTGAAAGAAGCCGGGCAACTAGTTGACCGTTATTTCCCATTACAAGTAAAAACTAATCCGATGGAAATAAAAACCGCCCAACTTGATGAAATCGATGCTGTATTGCGGCTTCATGCCAAATACCAAATTGATACGATAGCCGAAGAAGATAAAACAGATGGTTTTGTAACTACCTCATTTACAAGAGAACAAATGATGAGGTTAATCGAAGAAGAAAATGGGCTGTTTATTGCAAAGGTCAACGAACGTGTAGTTGGGTATGCAATGGCTGCTTCGTGGGCGTTTGGGTCAGCCTGGCCAATCTTCAGCTATATGATCAACCGTTTGGGTGAATTTGATTTTCAAGGGGAAAAACTTACACTTGACGATTCGTACCAATATGGCCCGGTTTGCATCGACAAAGAATACCGTGGCACCGGATTGGTTGAAAAGCTCTTCGAATTTTCTGCAGAAGCCATGTCAAACAGATACGGTGTGCTGGTTACATTCATCAATAAAAATAACCCAAGATCGTACAAGGCTCATAAACAGAAAATTGGATTGGAAGTAATTGGCGAATTCGAATTCAACGGAAATCAATATTACGAACTGGCTTATGATACTAGCAACTATCGAACAGGCAAATAAACAAGATTTGGAAGCAATCCTTCAGCTACAGAAAGCGTGCTACCAAAGCGAAGCGGCAATTTACAACGATTACAACATTCCGCCTTTATTGCAGGATATGAATGCACTGGAGAAAGAATTTGCCCAACAGGTGTTTCTTAAAGCAGTTACCGAAGGCAAAATCATAGGTTCGGTTCGTGGGTTTATGGACGAAGAAACGTGTTTCGTGGGCAAGCTCATCGTTAAAAGCAATTTTCAAAACCAGGGCATTGGCAAGCGATTACTCGATTCGATGGAGTCGGCTTTCCCAATGTGTAAACGGCTCGAGCTTTTTACAGGTCACAAAAGCAGTAAGAACCTTTATTTATACTCCAAATCCGGCTATAAAGAGTTCAGGAAAGAAGCTGTAAACAGCAATATGACAATGATTTACTTGGAAAAACTAAAATAAAATGGCAGACAAAACACAACTATACCCACGCAAAGACGACAAGACAATCGTTTACCTGAAAAATTGCGTAAAAAGTCCGTTTATCGAAGTGGGCGATTATTCGTTTTACCACGATTTTGTGGACGATCCGGCTGATTTCGAGAAGAAATGCGTGCAGTACCATTATCCCTACGTGAACAATGACCATCTGAAAATCGGGAAATTTTGTTCCATTGCCTGTGGCGCGAAGTTTTTGTTCAACGGGGCTAACCATACGCTTAACTCGTTGTCAACCTATCCGTTTCCGGTTATGGCCAACGAATGGGATTTGCAGGTTCCGGTTACCGATGCGTGGGACAACAAAGGCGACATCATCGTAGGCAACGAAGTGTGGATTGGTTTCGAGGCAGTTATCATGGCAGGTGTTACCATTGGCGATGGTGCCATTATCGGTTCGCGGGCAGTAGTTACCAAAGATGTCGAGCCCTATTCCATTGTAGGCGGAGTACCAGCCAAATTAATCCGCAAACGGTTTACCGACAGCAAGATTGCCGAGTTGCTTGAACTGAAATGGTGGGATTGGGACGAAGAGGAAATCAGACAGAAATTGCCGGAAATCATGAAGTTAAAAGAATAAAATGGGCATCAGTAAAACCGAAATTCTCCAAAAGCTCTGTTACACCAGGTTGGTTTACGGGCGGATCAATAAAAAGCTGCATTGCCAGTTGTCGGATGGAGAAATTGAAGAACTGATTTTCAAGGTCATAACTGAAACCAAGAAAGAGCTTTTCGAACGAAAAGGCAAGAACGTATATATTACCAATCGTGAGCAAAATATCAGGATAACCGTCAACCAGAATACTTTTAGGGTGATAACGGTGGATTTGATCGACAAATAGTTAATGTATTGAAAATGAGCAAATCGAAAACGATAAACCAAAATTTTTATAGTAATTTACTGGGAAAAGAAATGGCAATGACCATTTTCCTGCCCGAAAACATAGACATTCAACAACCCCTTCCGGTATTGTATTTTTTGCACGGAAGAAGCGGCGACGAGGACATTCTGTTTGAAGCCGGAATAAGCGAAAAAGCAGATCAATTGATCAGTTCGGGAGAAATAAAACCGATGATGATTGTTTGTCCTCGCATCGAAAATAGCCGAGGTTTAAACTCGTCCAAAGAATGCAGCGAAATCTTAAATTCAGAAAATCGTATTTACAACGTAGGAATGTACGAAGATTACCTGATCAAAGAGCTTGTTCCTTTTATTGACCAATCCTACCACACGATTCAGGACAGAAAAGGGCGATATATTGGCGGCGCTTCAGCCGGAGGTTATGCCGCGCTTCACAATGCATTTCGCCATCAGGAACTGTTTTGCAAAGTGGGAGGGCACATGCCCGCCATCGAGTTAACGCTTGAAGAGGAAGACAAACCACACTTCAAGAGTAAAGAAGACTGGGAAAAATATGATCCGGTGCATATTGCGGGAAGCGAAGATATTCGATCTGATTTTCAGGTATATCTGGATGCCGGAGATAAAGACGAAGGCCGATTTTATGAAGGGTGTTCCATTTTGAATAAGATATTGAAAGAGAAAGGAATATCTGTTCAAAACCATCTGTTCAAGGGGCATCATAATGTGGAATATCTAAAGACAAACATCAAAGCATACCTGAAGTTTTACGGAAGGGAATAAAATATTGACTAATAGTGAATTACATTAAAGAACATTCAAATGATAACCAAATGCACTATTGAAACCGATTTTGACATCATTCTCGAAATCATAAACGATGCGGCAATAGCTTACAAAGGCATCATTCCGCCCGACCGGTGGAAAGAACCTTATATGCCTGCCGAAGAGTTGAGAACTCAAATCGCCGAAGGCGTTGAGTTCTGGAAGTATATAGATGACAATGAAATACTGGGTGTTATGGGAATTCAGGATAAAAGTGATGTAACACTTATCCGCCATGCCTATGTTCGCACAAAGTCGCGGCAACAAGGAATTGGCGGGAAACTCCTGCAACACCTGATTGTCATGGCAAAAACGCCTATCCTTATTGGCACTTGGGCCGACGCTTTTTGGGCGGTTGACTTTTACAAAAAACATGGATTTCGCCAGGTTACAGTCGATGAAAAAAAACGGTTGCTCCGGATTTATTGGTCGATACCCGAACGACAGGTAGAAACCTCGGTTGTTTTGGCCAGTGAGAACTGGAAATTATGATTACGGTTATCCCGGATACAAAAACAACAAACAACTAAATACTTATGCAAATCATTGATATTGAGAACTGGAAACGAAAAGAACATTTCGAGTTCTTCTACCGGATGGATTATCCGCAGTATAATATTTGTGCCAATATCGACATTACCCAGTTTCTCCGGTTCGTACGGCAAAACGGGTTGCCGTTCTATTACGCTATGATTTACGCCGTTATGCGGGCAACCGACGAAGTGGAGAACTTTCGTTACCGCGTGAGGGAAGGGAAACAGGTGGTTTTGCACGACAAGCTCCATCCATCGTTTACCGCAATGCCTGCCGACAATAACGACGACCTGTTTAAGTTCGTTACCCTCGACATGGAAAGTGACTTGTTCGGCTTTGCAAATAAGGCAAAACAACTAACTGACAATCAGAATGTCTATTTCGATTATGCTCCGCTCATCGGGCGCGACGATTTCGTGTACCTTACCTGCATTCCCTGGATTTCGTTCACACACCTGTCGCATACCATCACCATCAACCGTAACGACTCGGTGCCACGCATTTCGTGGGGAAAGTATTTCGAACAGGATGGGAAAACACTCCTGCCTTTTTCGGTTCAGGTTCACCACGCTTTTGTCGATGGAGTGCATGTAGGACAGTACTTTGAGAAATTACAAGCCTTTTTGAATAACCAAAGCATTTAATATGAACACATTAACTATCAATACAGCCATTTGCCAGCAATGCGGTATATGTGCCGAAGTTTGTCCGATGGGGCTTATCTCGACAGGAAACGACGGCTTTCCAGTTATAACCGACGACAACGAAGCCCGTTGCGTTCAGTGCGGGCATTGCGAGGCCGTTTGCACAACGGGTGCTTTGAAACACAATGCCTTGCCCGGATTGCGGATGATTCAGAAAGAAAAGTTGCAGGAGATCAACCCTGAAAACCTCTCGGAATATTTTAGCAGCCGCCGTTCGATCCGCAAGTACCTGCCCAAAAGTGTGGATAAAACCATGCTTGAAAAATTGTTCGAAACGGTGAGTTATTCGCCAACCGGAATCAATCAGCAGCAAAACAAGTGGGTAGTGATTTGCGAGAAAAGTGCCATTCGCCGGTTAAGCGATGCGGTAATCAACTGGATGAAAGGCATGGTGGATGCCAAAGCCGATCTTGCATTGTACCTTGGCTTCGAAAAGTTGATCAATTCGTACCAGCAAGACGATGATGTGATTTGCCGTGAAGCCCCTGTGCTGGTAATCGGCTACACCGATGCAGCGTATACTGGCGGTATCCTCGACTCGGTAATTGCTACATCACATCTCGAATTATTATTACCTTCTTACGGGCTGGGCGGTTGCTGGGCAGGTTTTGTAATGATTGCCCTGGGTTATTCGCCTGAAGTAAAGCAAATTGTAGGGTTGGACGAATCGCATGCTGTACGGTCGGCACTAATGGTAGGCTATCCGAAATATGATTACTCGAAATTACCGTATCGAAAAGAAGCGCTTATAAAGTGGATGTAAGCTATCACTTTAAATAAAATGAATGACAGCGACTTACGGATTCTCTTATCCAGAATACCCGCCAATCACCTTGTAAAAACTGTCACGGTAGCTCTCGCTCACAGGCAGCAATTCCTTGCCGATCTTTATCCGGTGTTTTTCGATGGACTCAATTTTGGCAATGGACACCATGTACGACTTGTGTATTCTGACAAAGGCCGTGACTGGTAATTGTTCTTCAAAAGAGCCAAAGG
>DAOQAB010000088.1:0-15027 GCA_035353695.1 Prolixibacteraceae bacterium | reverse complement strand
TCTTTTCGCGCTGAGCAGAAACAGTGGATCCTGAAAAAAGAAGGATAAATGAACACAGAAAGAATGCGATTTTCTTATTCATGGCTTTAAGTTTAATTTCTTGTTCAAATTTAATGGGAAGAATGAAAACAGGAAGGGGCAAAACGTTTTTGCAAACATTTTGCCCCTTCTTTGACAACATTTGTCACATCAATGGCAACAATCTTTCAGCGGACACCCGGAACAACCATCAGAACGACAATTGTCACTGCCGGCAACTGCTTTTTTGGGTTTCTTTTTCCTGATTGAAAAGTAAAGGATCGACCCGATGGTTAAAGCAAGTATGATATAAACAATTACATCCTGATTCATAATTCCTGTGCATTAAAATAAACTTCCAATCTGATAGAAGCCAAAAGCTACCAACCAAGCAAATAACGTGGTATATAAAACAACAAACAACGCCCATTTGTTCCCTGCTTCTCGCTTAATGGCCGTAATGGTTGCTATGCAAGGAAAATAGAGCAGGACAAACAACATAAACGTAAAGGCTACCAACGGGGTAAACACCTTCTGCCCTGCTTTAGGCCCCTGCGAATAAACCTGTTGCTGCAATTTGGTCTGAAGATTTGAAGAAGCTTCATCAGCGGCCTCTCCCGACGGATAAAGCACCCCCATCGATCCCACCACGATTTCCTTTGCAGCAAAGCCGGTTACAATGCTTACGCCAATCTTCCAGTCGAAACCCAACGGGGCAATGACCGGTGCAATAAAATGGCCAATCTTTCCAATATACGAATTTTCCATGTGCTCCAACTTCATTTCAGCGTTTGTTTCACCCAGGGAAATAGCGTTTTGAGCAACCTGCAACGTTGAGTCAGCTACACTTAGCTGATGAACGGCTACTGGAGTCTGTACCGACTCTTTTTCCCTCGGGAAATAACCCAACGCCCAGATAATGATGGATGCACCAAGAATAACGGTTCCCATTTTGGAAAGATACTGAACACTCTTGTCCCACATATGGATCAGTGTATTCCGGATGGTAGGAACCCGGTATGGAGGCAACTCCATCACAAAAGGAGCTTCTTTTTTTGAAAAGAACAGTTTGTTGAAAAGCAGCGATGTTACAATGGCAACCAACACGCCGATGAGGTAAACCGATAACAGAACAAGCCCCTGTTTTTTCGGGAAGAAAGCCGAAATGAGCAACACATATACCGGCAACCGGGCACTGCACGACATGAACGGGATGATCATCATGGTCAGTAAGCGGTCCTTGCGACTTTCGAGGGTGCGGGTAGCCATTATGGCCGGCACATTGCATCCGAAGCCCATCAGCATCGGAATAAACGATTTCCCATGAAGACCAATTTTATGCATCAGCCGGTCCATAATGAAAGCGGCACGCGCCATATAACCGGTATCTTCCATGAGTGAAATACAGAAAAACAAAATCAAAATATTGGGGAGAAAAACAATCACTCCGCCAACACCGCCAATAATCCCGTCGATGATTAAATCGTGAAGCGCTCCATCGGGCATAACAGAACCAATAAAACGCCCCAACGCATCAACACCGGCAGAAATCCAGTCAACCGGGTAGCTCCCTAAGGTAAAGGTGGCCTGAAACATAGCCCACATAAAAAAGATGAAAATGGGAAATCCCAGCCATTTATGGGTCAACAACCGGTCAGGACGATAACTTTTTACCGAGATTTTAGTCTCTCCCGAACGATAGGTCTCTTTCAACGCCCCGCGGATAAATGCATATTTGGCATCGGCAATCAACGAAGAGGTTTTCTCGCTGAACTCTTTTTCCAGTTTAGCCCGTTCACGTGCTGCCCGTTCAATAATTGCAGCACTATCGCCCAGGTTTTCAATTTCCGAAGTAAAAGTTTTGTCATCCTCCAGCAGTTTAACTGCAACGTAATGGGTATGATATTTATCGGTAATCTTCTCATTCTTACGGATCTCTGCCGACACCTTTTCAATCGCCAGATTCAAATGCGAACCATAACTGATGTGGATGTGCCGGAAAACCGGTTCGCGTTCCTCGTCGATGGCAATAATTTCGTCAAACAGCTCTGAGATTCCTTTTCCTTTAGCGGCAACTGTAGGAACAATGGGCACCCCAATCATGGCGGCCAAACTTTTGTAATCGAAATGCGCACCCGATTTTTCCAGTTCATCGTACATGTTCAAGGCAATTATCACCTTAATATTCATGTCGATAAGCTGGGTGGTAAGATAGAGATTCCGCTCCAGATTAGATGCGTCGATTACATTCACTACCACATCGGGCATTTCGTTGGTCAGATGGTGACGGACATACAATTCTTCGGGGCTATATTCCGAAATAGAGTAGGTTCCGGGAAGGTCGGTCAGGTTAATCTCGTAGCCATTGTGGGTTAACCGGGCCGTTTTCAGATCGACGGTAACGCCGCTGTAATTTCCAACCCGTTCGTGGCGTCCGGTTGCCAGGTTGAAGAGCGTAGTCTTGCCACAGTTCGGATTCCCAACCAATGCCACATTGATGGTCTTTTCCTTATTCTGAACCGTTTCCCGAAGTTGCTCCACCGTGATGGTTCCTTCAAAACTGGGTTCGGCAAATTTGGCCGCTTCCTCTTCCGATAACACCTCAATAAGTTCTGCCTCCGAACGGCGCAACGACACATGATATCCCATCAGTTCATACTCAATAGGATCGAGCAATGGAGCCTTCTTAATTACGTTGACAACCGTTCCCCTGATGAAGCCCATTTCAGTAATCCGCTTTCGGAAGGCTCCATAACCTTTTACCCGGATGATAACAGCCTTCTCCCCTTCCTTCAATTCCGACAAAAAGCGTTTCGCTTCTGTTTCTTTCCCTGTCTCCATCGCTTAAAACTCAATTTTTACCCTAAGAAAACCAATGAACGCATCTTTTAGTTTAGCATCGGTTCCTGCCGGATTAATAACAAACTGAAAATCCGGCTGTAACGAAAAATTTTTATTGGCCCGATAATTCAGAAAAGATTCAATCACGGATTCATGCTTATGCAATCCCCGGTGAAAACCGGCATAAGCGACGGCCAGTCCCAGCGTATTTTCATGGGCATCGCCCAACAATCCATAATAATTCACTCCACACCCCACATAAAAATTATGATTGCTCAATTCCCCCGGGCTCCATGCCAGTTGGGTAAAAAAGCTGCTCCTTCGTTGTTGCGATCCTTTCCACACATCCTGATCGGCAATCACGTAAATTCCATAACTTTTATCAACGGTCTGTGATTTCATTCCCAACCCATCTTCTTCCGACGACCCGGTATGAAAATAAGCTCCACCTTTGCAGGTTCCTGCCTGATTAAAAATAGTAGTACTCAATTGCACTTCGGTAATCAGGAACGATCCATCATCACGATCCCAGTCCCAATATAGATTGTACGGGTTATTTTCGAAGTCTGTCGGAGCACCGTCAAACATGGCGGCCAACCATTTAACCCGATCGGAAATTGAATAAATGGCCGAAATTCCCAACCCCGTAAGCGGAAAAATAGGCGCCGGAACATTGCCCGAAATCACCGGCGGAACTCCAAATGAACTATTTAAATAGTATCCGCCGTTTTCGGTTGCGGCAAACTGGGTGTTCATATCCTGCAACCCCACGGTCAGCTCAAGTTTGCGGAACGACTGCCGGAACCACAATTCGTGCAGGTAAACCAGATTGCCTGCATCGATATTGGAAACCACCTGAAAATCGCCCACAAAATTCTCGCTGGGTGATTTTCCGTGTGTTGAAGCTCCATTGACGTAAAATTCGCCGCCATTCCACCAGCCGGCTTTTTCGGTATCGAAACCTATTTTGAGGTTTGCCATTCCCAGGTATCCTGCTCCGGTTTGGATCCCCCCGGCAAAATTTCCGTAGATATCGCCAACGTAAGTGGCTTCCAATAAAAATGGTCCCTTCAAATCAATTGAGGTGGTTGCCCTTGCATTTTTCCCGCCACAAAGAGAGATGGCTGCAAGAGCAATAAAAATCAAACTATTTCTTCCGCTGGTCATTTCTATTACTTTTTCAAGTTACAAAATAACCAGTCGAAAACGAATGGAACAATCGCTTAAAATTGGGATTTTTTGATTCTCTTAATCCCCTATTTTGATGAGCAGGCTGAATAGTTAAATGATTTATTATTTATAATTGACTATTTATTATTTGCGCTAAGTGCTAACTGGTTGCACTTTGACACAACCTCCATACGACAACCAATAGCTCCTGTTACTTATAAGAAAAAGGTTGGATGAAAAAGGTTCAATACGAAAGATTATCCATTGAAATAATTTTGTTCGAAAGCGCATAAATGGTTAACCCGGCCTGGCTTTTGATCCCAGTTTTTTGGGTAATGTTCTTCCGGTGGCTGATAACGGTGTGAATACTGATATTGAGTTTATCGGCAATCTCCTTGTTCGACAACCCGTTAACCAACTGCTCAAGCACTTCGGTTTCCCGTTCCGAAAGAGGTTCCTGAGAAGAATTTTCCTCTCCGGCATCGGCTCCGGTCAAATGGTTGATCACCTGTACCATTTCATCAGGCTTATCGGTCACCCGGATCACTCCGTCGAAAAGAGCCAGCAATTCGTTGCTGAAAAAGCTATAAACCAATGCGACCCAGTGTGCCGGCAAGGTTTTCCGGATTGTTTTGTAAAGCCTTGCCCGGTTTTGGATCTGCGACGGATTGACAATAATCAGGTCGATTTCGTAATCAGAGACGGTAAGCGGCACTTCATCCAGATCGTCAATTTTGAATACCTGATAATGCTGCCCCGATTTCAATAACATATTCGACAATCCCTCGTAGACAATTTGGGAAGGTTCAATGATCGCTATGTTAATCCGCTTATTTTTCACGTTTGGCCTCCGCTTCGATCTTTTTTACCAACGGGATCAGGATGGTTTCTTCGATGATTGAATGCTGGTTCAGGTCAAACTCCAGTTCGAACAGGCTAACCAGCAATTTACGGCGCACAATCTGGTCGTCCATCAAAGGGATATATTTAAGCAGCAGATTCTTCAGTTCCGAAAGCTTCGATTCAATATCGGTATGGTGGTCGCGATAAACCGAAACAGAGTAACTTTCGCCACCCTCATTTCCTGCCGGAACATCGAGACCCAGTTTTTTACAGATTGCGGGGAAAGCCACCTGCTCTTCATAATCGAGATGCTCGGTCACCTCGCTGAAATATTCGTTAAAGAACTTACCAACCATCCTAACTTCCGCCAGATTATTCTTCTGGTACAACTGCTCAATGTATTCCCTGATCTCGGGATACTTGTCGTTTTTGTAATAATGATGGGTATTACTCAGAAACGAAATAATGGTTACCACATCTTCACGCGACAAATTACCGGTTCCCGAAGGGGTAAAACCGTTATACAAATTACAGAACAGGATAAAAAGGTCGGGATTCACCTGATGTTGCAGGCTCAACTGCTCCACCGTATAGTCGTGAACGACCAGCTCGCACCGGAAATGTTCGAGCAACATCATCAACGACGGATTTTCGGAAATCAGATCGGCCATCTTCATCCCGGGTTTCACAAAAGTTTTCTTGGTCTGATACATACGGCTTCTTTTCTTTCAACAAAAATAACACCTTTTATGGTTTAACGAGCTATCTCCAAATCCAAACCCTCCTCTATTCTACCACAATTCCATACGATTGGAGCAAGCCCGGAAGGCCAGCAAGGGAAAAGGTTGCCTTTTTCATCCGGTTTTGATTAGGATCGATAATGAAGTTTCTTGCCGTAGTAAAATCGACCTTTTCCAGAATGACCTGCTGAAATTGTGCTCTGAGAAGATCGCAACCAACAAATAGTGAACCGGTAAGATCACTTTCGACAAACTGAACCTCAACCATACTGCAACCAGTAAAAGGCGTTTGCTTCATTTTGAGACCCGAAAAACTGCAATAATCCAGAATCGATTGGTCGAACCGGACACGGAAAAGCAACGAATGACAATGATCGAACACCACCCCCATCAGTTTACACTGAACAAACCGGACATCACGCAAAGCCGTGTCGTTCAGTTTGGCCATGCTGAAATTACAATCTACAAACTGGCATTCGATAAACGCCACCCGGCTAAAAGCAGTTTCCGAAAAGTTGCAACCTTTGAATGTACACTGTTCATATTCCAAATCTTGCAGCTTAACCGAACTAAAATTTTCTTGTTCAATTCGTTCCTCAAAATGGCTGATCGTTCCCATACCAATTTATTTTATGACAAAGAATTTTTCTCTGGTTATCAAAAACTTAATCGTAAAACTCATTCCAAAGAGCACGATTGCGCCTCCTCAGAATAAATAACTGTGAAAAGTAACCCTTTTTCAATCACAAAAAGCATTACTCTTTTTAAAAAAGAGATATTTTTACGTTGCATTTGCACTATTTGAAACATTTTTGAGTCATATTTGCGAACTGTTTGAAATCAATCTTAAGCTGATATACCATGTTCAACAACAAAACCATTGTATATACCTCCGGAACGTTCGACATGTTTCATGTCAATCACTTAAAGATGATTAACTATGCCCGTGGGTTGGCCGACATGTTGATCGTTGGTGTAAGTACCGATGAATTGGTCTCTTCGTATAAAGCCCCTCCAATCATTCCTTTTACCGACCGGATTCAGATTATTGAGGCGTTAAAAGCAGTTGACATTGTGATACCCCAGCACACGCTCGACCATACCGAAATTGTGAAGAAGCTGCATATCGATGCGTTTGTGGTTGGCGACGATTGGTTCGGGAAATACGATTATCTCGAAGACCTTGGAGTAAAAGTTTTCTATTTCCCTTATGGTGATGGTGTTTCCTCTTCTTCGTTGAAAAAAACCATTCACGACACCTACGATAATGTTTTAAATGCTGAACAACAAACCAAACCGGAAAAAATAAAGAAAAGTGAATAAAACAGCTCTTGTTACCGGTGCAACGCAAGGCATTGGGAAAGCAATTGCCATGCGCCTTCTAAAGGAAGGTTGGTCAGTTATTGTTACTTATGCCTACGATCCCAAAGCAAACGAATCGTTGAATGATTTTAAGCGTATTGCTCCCGACCGGATTTCCTTGATCGAAGCCGATGCTTCAGATTTAAGCAGCATTGACCTGATCGACCATTTTCTGAATGAAAAAAACAGGACTCTCGATGCCGTTGTGCTGAATGCCGGCATTACCGACCGTTCAACGTTTGGATCGATTACTCCTGAAAACTGGAATAAAGTCTTTACCGTGAATGTTCACTATCCGGTTTTCCTACTACAGCAGATCAACAACCGGCTGAACGAAAATGGAAGCATTACTTTTACCGGCTCTCTGATGGGAATTCTGCCCCACTCGGTTTCGCTGGCCTATGGCGTGACCAAAGCGTCGGTACATGCTCTGATTAAAAACCTCGTTAAATTTTATGCCGAAAAGAGAATCCGGGTAAACGGAGTTGCCCCGGGTTTTGTCGATACCGAATGGCAAAAAAACAAACCTCAGGAAATACGCGATAACATCACCCGTAAAGTTGCCTTAGGGCGCTTTTGCTCTCCGGAAGAACTGACCGATGTATATCTGATGCTCATTAACAACAGCTATATGAACGGTGAAATTGTAGTCTGCGACGGAGGGTATAGTTACAAATAATTCAGAGCGTAAGTATGGAAACCAATAAACCAAAATCTACGATTACCTTTAAAGATTCTTTAAAATCATGGGATACGGAGAACTATCTTGACCGGTTCTTTTACCGCCCCGTAGGTTTTAAAATAGCAATGCTGTTAAGCAAAACACCAATTGTACCCAACACCGTCACGGTAATTTCCATTTTCTTTGGAGTTGGAGGGTGTTTACTGTTTTACCCCGACAACCTGTTAATCAACATGGTTGGTTTTGCCCTACTGGTTATGGCCAACATTTTGGATTGTGTCGATGGACAGTTATCGAGAATCACCGGCATCAAATCGGAAATAGGAAGAATCCTTGATGGTTTTTCAGGCGACTTATGGTTCCTGACGTTTTACATTGTCATCAGTCTCCGGTTGATCAACTTTGAAGGCTGGGGCTGGTGGACTTTCCTGATCGCTTTACTTTCAGGATTCTCTCATTTCACCCAGGCCGGAATGATCGACCACTATAAAACCCTGCACCTTCATTTTCTGAAAAATGGAAAAAATAGTGAATTTGAGAATTCAAAATCAATTCAGGCGCACTCTCGTTCCCTGACGTGGAAACAACCGGTGGCAAAAATATTTTTCCGGCTCTATTATATTTATACCCTGAATCAGGAATTCAAAACCCCGCAATTGCGAAAATACATGGAGTCTATGGATTCAAGGTATCCTGATGGCTATCCCGACAATCAGGTTGCCGCTTTCAGGAGCCGAAGTTTAAAATTGATGCCACTACTCGACTTTTTCACCTTCAACTCCCGTAGCATGGTGATGCTTGTTACGCTGATACTGAATCTGGAATGGCTCTATTTTGCCGTGGAAATACTGGTATTTAATCCATTACTGATCATTGCCATTATCAAACACGAAAAAATGTGCAAAGAGTTAAACCAATAACCTGCATTTGCAACTTTTAGGAACTTTTTTTACTTTTATCATCATTATAAAAGGTGTAGTTAAATTTTGATGCCATAAAACCAAAAACATTTTGAAAAGGTCAGTCATCGAAATAGAAGATATGGAACACTTGTCTCCCATGTTTAAAGGAGATAAGGGACATCGCCTGGCAAAGCTGGTGATGAAGATTTTTGCCATCGACCAGGTGAATGCCTTATATGAAAGGTGTTGTGAACATTCCGGATCCGACTTTGCCAACATGGCGCTGAAAGACCTTGGCGTCGATTACCTCATCGGGCATCTCGAACGATTACTTCCACTGAGGGAAGGCCCGTTTATCACGGTGTCGAACCATCCCTATGGAGGAATCGATGGGGTTATGCTGGTAGACCTGATGGCCGGCATTCGTTCCGATTACAAGCTCATGGCCAATCAGATGCTTGCGATGGTCAAAACGATGGAGGAAAATTTCATTTCGGTGAAACCCAAAGTGGGAAATGAAGCCATGAAGCCAACAACCGCCAATCTGAACGGCATACGCGAAACGCTGACCCGCTTACGCGACGGGCACCCGGTTGGATTCTTCCCAGCAGGAGCCGTTTCGATGTTTAAATTCAAAAACCTGCGGGTCATGGACCGTGAATGGCAGGAAAGCATCATCAAACTGATCCAGGCAGCCAAAGTTCCCATCGTTCCCATCCGTTTCTTTGATCAAAATTCATCGCTTTTCTATTTTCTGGAACTGATCAACTGGCGCATCCGACTGATCAGGATGCCGCGTGAACTCTTTAACAAAAACGGAAACCTCACCCGGCTGGCTATTGGCAATATTGTGACGGTTGAAGAACAGGCTAAATTTCCCGATGCCCATCAGTTGGGAGAGCACCTGCGAAAAATTATCTACGACATGCCCCTGCCCGACACTTTTGTTCTCCGCTCGCGGTTGCGAATCCCGGGAAAAGATGCCGAAAAGAAGGTGGCGTTGGGGTAAATCTTTTTCAAAAGAAAAGGCTGTCTTTTAAACAGCCTCCTCTCGTATTTCCTTACAACCGATCGTTAATGATTTTTACCCATCGTTCGGCCATCACAAGTTCGTCTTCGAGTTGCCGGTGATTGTCGACATGGAAGAATTCCAGAAACCGGTGCGTCTGACCCGAATCCTTGAAAATAATCCGGATTTCAATCCGCTCAATACTATTTAATGACTCCACACTTTTGGTAATTTTATTGATCTCCGCCTTTCGCACCGACGATAACGCAATCACCTCAACCGCCTCGTCAAAATTTGCACCTTTTGCATAGAAGAGAGTCTTCGCTTGTTGATCGATCCCAATGCCATAGATTGTACAAATTTCATTCTCTGAAAGATGCACCTGATTCTTTTCAGCTGCAAGCTTAAACTTCTTCACCTGCATTTTTGCCTTCGATGCTCTGGCCCGCGATGCTATAACAATAGGGATAATAAATAGGGCAGCAACAACTACTGCTAAAATAATCATTGAATTTTCCATTATTTTAAATTGGATTGAATGAATAAGATTACATATCCACACTTCCGGCAGAATAAACCATCCAGTCCGGATCAATGGGACATGTAAAAACTAAAAAACACACATTTTCAACTGCTTAAATTGAAATAAAAGCATTTCGTTTTGATCATTCAATCCCATCTACCAGAAATAATGAAAAGGGAAAATAATATCAGGCTTCTTAAGCCCCGGTTCAATAACCTCGCAAAAAGAAGAATAACAGACTTCGGAATCGATCTTCCGGATCACAAAGTCAACTTTGTCGAAGCTCCAATTCGAAACAGAAATCTTTAATGGCTTATGACAGATCCTTTCAAGCTGAAGCTGAAAACTTCCCCGCTGTTCAAAACAGGAAAATGGGCACGGGTTCTGCTTGTCGATCTGGCTTTCCGTAGAAGAAGAATGATGGCTCTTTTCAACACCTTCAAATGCCAGGTTTGCCCGATAGAAATTGACATTTACTACCGTAAGCAGTGCAATTAAAAAGAATACCAAAAGCCGCTTCAATCCATTCATGGACCAAAGATAACAAGATTATTTTCTTCCAAAGGCAGAACCAATCAACTGCTGATCAATTATTCATCTTTTTTTAGCAAAAAGGCGGTGCCCAACAGGTAAGCCATGCACCCCAGAATAACCAGCAACGCTCCTGCCTGCCCCATCCGGTCGGCCATTACCCCCATGAGTAGCGGAAAAATAGCCCCTCCGGCAATTCCCATAACCATCAGCCCCGAAATTTCATTGGCCCTCGATGGAAGTTTCTGCATCGCGATGGAAAAAAGAATGGAAAAAACATTGGCAATGGTAAATCCGATTATGGCAACCATAACCAGAATCCCTACCGTATTTTTAAGCAGGATCATTGCAACCAGTCCGGCAACCGCAAAAAGCATGTTGATCCGGAAATATTTCTGAGCGGAGAATTTGGACAGAATTATAGCGCCAATCAGAGCCCCGGCTGTACGGGCCGCAAAATAGAGGCTGGTTCCAAGTCCTGCCTTTTCGAGAGCCATCCCGGCACGCTCCATCAGCAGTTTGGGTGTAACCGTGTTCATACCCACATCAACACCTACCACAAACAAAATCCCCAGGAAAAGGAACAAGATGGTTTTGTCGCCAAGTAAGGAGAAGGCCGCTCCAAAAGAGGTCGAACCCGACACCTCTACCTCCTTCTCAACCGTGGTGAACCCAAGCCAGAGCAAAGACAATACCGTGATGATGGCGAAAAACAGGAACAACATTTTCCAGTTGCCAAGGGAGATCGCAGCAAATCCTGCCAGCACAGGCCCCAGAAAAGAAGCGATCGCTTTAATAAATTGCCCCAGTGTAAGGCTACTGGTCAGCTTATCGGCAGCAACCACATTCGATACCAGCGGGTTGAGCGAAACCTGCAACACCGTATTACCAATACCCAGCAAGGCAAAAGCAATCAGCACAACCACAAAACTATACGAAATGAATGGCAGGAGCAGGGCCACAAAAGTAATCATCATACTAAGCATTACGGTATTCTTTCGCCCCAGCTTGTTCATCAGAATCCCGGTTGGCACCGAAAAAACAGCAAACCAAAGGAAGACCATGGCCGGTAAGAGGTTCGACAACGTATCGCTCAGCCCAAAATCGTTTTTCACATAACTGGTCGATATTCCTACCACATCGACAAACCCCATGACAAAAAACCCGAATAACACGGGAAGCATATTTACAAATCCCTTTTTTGAAGACATATTATTATTCATTAACAATTTCGAAATCAATAACTATGACGCATCAACAGAAAACGAAATAGAATGTAAATCACATCCTGGGCAATATGGGTTTTATCTTTTCCCAATAAACCGGATCGATCATTCGGGCACTGCCAATAATTGCTGCATTCTCCTTCAAAGCCGAAAGTTTAATTACTGTATCGATCCCACTATGCTTCAGCGCTTCTTCAAACGAAGGGCCGAACAGATGGTAAGCCCCGGCAATATTTCCGCCAATAACCAGCACCCCGGCGCCAAATCTCTTCAACCACGGAGCAAAAAATTCACCCATATTATTTCCATACTCAATAAAGAGTGAGTTGGCGATTTCTGATTTGTGGGCTGCATCGGCAATTGATTTCACACCACCAACTTCCATACCGGTTTTTTCAAAATAACGTTTTACAAACCACCGGGTGGAGAAATAATCATCGGCAATTCCCTCACGATAAGGCAAGTGCCAGACGCACCCCAACTGAGGGACATCGTCGCCATCGACCACCGGAACCCCATCGCATACGAAAGCCGAACCAAAACCAGTGCCGAGGGTTATGGAAACACTGCGTAATGCATGAGAAGCGCTTCCGATCCATGCTTCACCGGCAGCAAAAGCCGACGCATCGTTCATAAACCGTAAAGGCACCGAAGACGGAAGCCCAAGCTTCACCCTCAATCCACTGGCCACATCAACGCCATTCAGGCTGTAATACTTTTCAACCTGTGCAAAACGGGCAATCCCCGTGTGGTATTCAAACGGGCCGGGCATACCAAAGCCAATCCCTGCCAACGTTTCACCCTTCATCTTTTCAATGGTTTCAAGAATCGCTTCCGACCATCCCGAAAGGATAGCATCCGACGATGCATTGTTATCGATGGGAACCGTGCTGAAGCTTCCTTCAATCATCACTTGCGTATCCAGATCAACGGCGGCACATGAAAGGTGGCTGCCACCAACATCAACCCCAATGGCATATTTTGACATTCAAAACCGATTTAGAATTAAACGGACTAAACTTAGCAAAAAAAACAGGTGAACCGGATATTCCATTTTATCCAAAACTGAGGGGATTATCACCCATTCTTTCTCTTTTCGATTTGGATAAAAAGATGAAAAATAAAGAATAACCTTTGATATCAGCCAATTTTCCTCTTCTGAAGAGCTTTTCGCCCCACGAAAAAGGAAACAAGTAAAATGACACCAAAAATCAGGATCCCAATAACCACTACATTATGGTACTTCAACGGCGATGGATCACCGACCACAATGTACCCCATCCAAAAATAAGGATGTGCCTTCAACGGATCGGCAGATGCCAGATGATCGAGTTTCGCTTTCCGGAGAGCTTCGGGCTTGGTATAGCCTTTAAACAGGTAACGATAAAAATTGAGCATCAACCGGGAACTCGATTTGTCTTCTACTTCCCAAAGGGTCATCACAATGGATGGACAGCCCGCATACAGGAAAGCCCGGGCCATGCTCATAACGCCTTCGCCGGCGCGCATCTGCCCCGAACCCGTATTACAGGCGCTCAGTACAGCCAGCCGGGCATTCAGTTTCATGTTGTATATCTCCTGGGTATTCAGGTAGCCATCGTTCATCGTATCGGAAGAAGAAGTAAAAACCAGTTTCGAAAACATCGGGATCGAATCATTCATAATCGTATGCATCGCCAGATGCAAAATGTCGTATTCGCCGGCCTTCTTTTTAAAATACGACTCGGTCGCATCGGTCCCTGTTACAGCCAGGCTATTGGAATAGGTGGAAAGAAACTTCGCTTCATCGAATGCACCGGGCAAATGCCGCAAATAGACCTTTTCGATTTGCCGCTTCCGGTATGCCGCCTGATTGATGTTGATCTCTTCCCCCGGATAATCGGGTGCAAAAGCTAAAATATTTCCGGGAGCATGTTTCTTCCCTTTAAAAAAGCCAAAATGAAGCGTTGCCGAATAGGAATAAACCATATCATAATGCCAGACCAGATAATCGGGCACTGAAAATGAAATCCTTGTCGTATCAGGAATCGATTTCACCAGCACATCGAATGGCAGATAAGCCAGCTTCTCATCCGGGATAATGATGAGGCTCGAAACCGAACCATTCATGTTCAACGGTCCAATCAATTTGGAATAAAGATAGTTCGCCGACTTGACAAAACATTTAAAGTCAGACAAATTGGTCTCGCCAATATCGTGATTCGACAACTGATTTAAAAGAGTCTGGAGATTACGGATATATTCAAACGAAACCTTTTGCGAATAAACAGAATGGCCCTGGGATGTAAAGAACAGGAAATTGACAGATCCGGAATCAGTCTCGCTGGTTGGCTCATCAATAAAATATTCAACCAACGCCTGACCTTTTTTCAGCTTCGATTCAATCTCTTCGGAAGAAACCATATTCTGCTTGTATTTAAACGCATAATAATCGGGATAGTCCCTTTCGAAACGGAACATTAATTCATCGTGCTGTTTTTGCTGATCAAAAAGATTATCTTCTAAACTCTTCAGCAAGGAAGTATCGCGGTGAGAGCTGCTCTTTTCATTGAAGATCATCTGCTTCAGCGTGGTAAGCTGTATACTCAGCTCTTTTTCCTTCTTCTGCAGCGAATCGGGTACGCCTCCAAAATTCTGAGCCTGAATAGCATTCAACGAAGCCAGAAAGGTCGATGATTTCCCCGACTCAGAAAAGAAAAGCATTTTCTTGAAATAGATATCCTTCCCGGTCGCCTGGTAGAGTTTTAACGCCGACGAAAAACCTTCAATGTAAATATTCACCTCCGATTCGGTTAGCGACAGCTTACTCTCTTCCTCCAGAAAACTGACCCTGAAATCGTTCAGAAATTTGACCGCAGCTTCCCAGGTCTTCATCGAAAGGTCGAGAAACTCCCTTGAGAACTGGGTCTCTCCCACTCTTTCATAATTATCGGCAATAGCCCGCAGCACATGGGCCCGGCCAATAAAAACATCCTTCACCTGGGTAGGTGTAATAAAGTCGCCTTTGTAATCGAGGTAGGGAATCCCTCGCTGGTCCCCGTTTGTATTGATCGACAAGGCCCGGTCATACGCGCTCAACGCCTCGCTCAGCTTCGTTTGTTTTTGCTCAAATGAAGAAACATTGCCTGCCTCGGCCAGACCAAGCTGCCCCAGCAACTCGTAGTAATAAATATTCCAGGG
>DAOQAB010000087.1:0-15255 GCA_035353695.1 Prolixibacteraceae bacterium | reverse complement strand
CAAACGCTGGTTTTCTGCTTCTGATCCATCACACCAATATACATTATCGGGTTGGCAAATTGATGCCCATTCATTAACCCAATCCAAGAGTTTTTGGTTCTTTGTCATTTTAATTCATTGTTTAAATTATCAATCAATTTTACTTATCTCCTACACGAAATATTCTCTTTATGAGGGAAAAAGCTTTTCCTGGTTGATTTGACACCATAGTGGTCAGGAGACTTCATCGTTAAACAAATTATTGTCTATGTGGTTATTAGAACCAATAAAAATCCCTTTTGTTCAAATCGCACAAATATAAATACATATTTATCATTGTCGGGGTAAGGCCTGATTGCACTATGTTTAATTTACAATTTATTAATCCTGCTATTTATCTTCCTGTGAAAAAAAACAAAAACAATTATCACAGCAATTAAATAATTAAATATCTACTATTTACACATATAAACCGATCCTTTCAAAGAATCAACAATAACCCAATTCCATTTCGTTGTTTTATCTACAAAAATGAATCATTCGCCGATAAACACAATAACCCTTACTGGCGAAACAATAGCTTTGGAAAAATTTTTAAGTTGAATTCAAACCATGAAAATTACCATTGTTGATGGTTCGCCATCAAAATACCCAAACAAAGATTTTACGCTTAATCTGGCATCAGGGTTAATTGATGCAGGACACAATGTAAAATTGCTAAAAGCCGATCAGATGAAAATCAATTACTGCCAGGGATGCTGGAGTTGCTGGTGGAAGACGCCGGGAGAATGCCCTCAGAAAGATGACATGCCTGATTTCTATAGAAGTTACATTGCTTCCGACATGGTGATCCACTTCTCTCCCATGAGTATGGGATTTATCAGCAGTAAACTCAAAACAATTAATGACCGCACAATCCCGTTGGTACATCCTTATATCGCCATTGTGAACAAAGAATGCCACCACTTTAAACGGTATGAGAAATATCCCTTTCTTTCACTGATTGTTGATCCGATGGATTCGGATGATGAAGACCTTCAAATCACCAAAGATCTATACAAGAGACTGGCCATAAACCTGAAAAGTGAACTGAAATTATTTGCAACCACAGAAAAAACGACGGAGGAACTGATCAATGAAATTAGCCATATTTAACGGGTCACCGCGCAAAACAAAAAGCAATTCAACAATTCTTATTCAACAATTTTTAAAAGGTCTCAACAAAAATGATCATAGCGACATTGGTATTTATTACCTGGCTGATATTCCGAAAAACCAGGAGCACACACAAAAATTCATCGAAGCAGACACTGTAATCATCATCTTCCCGCTTTATACCGACGCAATGCCCGGACAAGTAAAGTATTTTCTGGAAACCATTGAAAAAATGGATTCAAAAGGGAAAAATGTTGGATTCATTGTCCAATCCAGATTCCCCGAAGCCTATCATTCTATTTTTATCGAGAAATATCTGCAGAAGACCGCAAAAAGAATGGGATGGAACAATCTGGGGACCGTTATCAAAGGAGGTGTTGAAGGAATCCAGATTATGCCCCCCTCGATGACCAAAAAACTTTTTCTGAATTTCGAAAAAATGGGAAGTTATTTTGCTGAAACAGGAAAATTTGATCCCATTATCAGTAAAAAACTTCGAAACCCTTACCGAATGAATTTTTTCAGAAGAACGACTTTACGAGTGATGATGCTACTCGGTTGGTCTAATTTTTACTGGAACCTGAAATTAAAAGAGAACCATGCATACAACCAACGTTTTGCTCAACCATACTTATCGTAAAAAAGAAAGCCGCCTGAAAATCAGACGGCTTTCTTCATATCGCTTTTTTACTATTTCACCAATTGATCCATGATCGTATTGATCTTTTCATTAGCCTTTTCTTCGACCATATCGAAATCAGCAGCATCTGTCAGTTCATCTTTCACTTCGAAATAGAACTTAATTTTAGGTTCAGTTCCCGATGGCCTTACTGAGACCTTTGATCCGTCCTCGGTAAAGAACTGCAAAACATCGGATGTAATCTTCTGTTTGATTGGCTTAACCTCGCCCGTGAGCAGGTTTTTCTCTGTTAAATCGAGATAATCTTTTACAATTGCCAACTTCGATCCCCCCAACATCTTTGGAGGGTTTTCCCTGAAACCAGCCATCATTTGCCGAATCTCAATAGCTCCCTGCTGCCCTTCACGAACGACATATTTCATCTTCTCCTTCGAAAAACCATATTCGATGTAGATATTTTTCAAAACCTCATAGATCGTTTTCCCCTGATCTTTAGCCCATGAAGCAATTTCGGCCATCAAAACACAGGAAGAGACAGAATCTTTATCACGGACAAAATCGGCAGGCATAAAACCAAAGCTTTCTTCCCCACCACCAATGTACTTTTTCGAACCTTCATGATCCCGAATCACTTCGGCTATAAATTTGAATCCAGTATAGCAATCAAAATATTCAATGTGATTTCTCCGGGCAATTTCTGCAATCAATTCAGAGGTAACAATAGTCTTCACAATGAACTCATTGCCTTGTAGTTTTCCCAATTTTTTATATTGGGTGATAATGTAATACAAAAACAACAAAGCGGTTTGATTTCCATTCACAATGATCCATTCGCCTTTATCGTTTTTCGCACACACCCCAATACGGTCGGCATCGGGGTCGGTAGCCATCACAACATCGGCACCCACCTCAATCGCTTTCTTCATGGCCATATCCATAGCTGCCGGTTCTTCGGGGTTGGGCGAAATTACCGTTGGGAAATCGCCACTAACCACATCCTGTTCTGGTACGTGAACCACATTGGTAAAACCTGCAGCAGCCAGTGATGCTGGAACCAATTTTACACCGGTCCCATGAATAGGTGTATAAACAATTTTTATATCTCCGTGCTTTTTAACAACTTCGGGATTAATAATAACAGAAACAGCCTTACTGATGAAGATTTTATCGAACTCTTCACCCAGCATGGTAATATTCTCTTCACTGCCGTTCCACAAAATATCTTCAACGTTTACCTTCTTGACCTCTTCGACAATCGCTTCATCGTGCGGTGCAACAATTTGAGAACCATCGTCCCAATAAGCTTTATAACCATTGTATTTTTTCGGGTTATGCGATGCGGTGAGAATAATACCGGTCTGACATCCCAACTTCCTAATGGCAAACGACAATTCGGGAGTAGGGCGTAAATCTTCAAAAAGATAAACTTTGAAACCATTCGCCGAGAAAATCTTTGCGGAAGCTTCGGCAAATTTCCGGCTGTTGTTGCGACAATCGTGACCAATAGCAACCTTTATTTCAGGCAAATGGGCAAAGGCCTTTTTTACATAATTAGACAACCCCTGAGTCGCAGCGCCAACGGTATAAATATTCATCCGGTTGATTCCTGCGCCCATAATGCCGCGCAAACCACCCGTTCCAAATTCCAGATTTTGATAAAAAGAATTGATCAATTCGGTTTTATCTTCACTTTCAAGCATAGCTTTAACTTGTAACCTCGTTTCAGGATCGAAAGAGTCACATAACCATTTTCTTGCGTTTTCTTCAACAACTGCAAGTATATCTCTATTTTCCATTTTTTGTTAACTCAATATAGTTGAAAGACATTCACGCAGGCTGTCTCTCCAGTTTGGGATCCCAATTCCAAATGATGTACGTACTTTGGTTGTATCCAGAACAGAATATTGAGGCCGTTTTGCCACAGCCGGATATTGTTCTGTTGTTACAGGAATTAATTTACAGGTCTTTATTCCTGCAATGTTAAGTATCTCCTGAGCAAATTCATACCACGAACAGCTTCCCTGGTTTGCATAATGATAAATACCAGGAAGGTATGCCTTGGGATTTAAGATGGATTTAATGATGATATCGATGATACAATTGGCCAAATCGCGGGCATACGTTGGAGAACCAAATTGATCATTTACCACGTTCAACGTTTCACGTTCCCGGGCAAGCGACAAAATGGAACGAACGAAATTGTGGCCATATTCAGAATACATCCATGATGTCCGTATAATCAGATAATTATCAAAAACAGTTCTGATTTTTTCTTCCCCTTCAAGTTTTGAGCTGCCGTAGACCGAAATCGGGTTCGTTATGTCTTCTTCGGTATAGGGTTCAGCCGACTCTCCATCGAAAACATAATCGGTTGAGATATGGATAAGAAATGCATCCTGCATGGCACATGCAGCAGCCAGCACCTGAGGTGCAAGCGCATTGATCTTTCGAACATTTTTCACATTTTCTTCAGCACCGTCGACATTTGTATAAGCGGCACAATTCACTACAATAGCAGGCCGACTTGCTTCCATGAAAACAGAAACAGCATCGGGATTGGTAATGTCCAACATATCCACATCGGTGAAAATAAATTCCAACCCGGGGAAATTCCTGCAAATCCTTCTTATCTCATTACCTAATTGACCGTTAGCGCCAGTTACTAAAATCTTACTGTTCATCTTTTGAATATAAAGTTGTTATCACTCTTTGACAAAATCGGCAATTCACTATCTTTCTTCGACAAATGAATATCTTTTTCTTCTAATTTCCAATCAATGTTAATAATCGGATCATTAAAAATTATTCCACGTTCACTCTGAGGATAATAAAACTCGTCACATTTATATTGAAACACAACATTGCTGCTTAAAACCACAAAACCATGAGCAAAACCTTTTGGAATCAGAAACTGAAGTTTATTTTCACCCGACAATTCAATTCCAAACCATTTCCCATAAGTAGGGGAACCTTTCCTTACATCGACAGCAACATCGTAAACCGTTCCCTGTACAACCCTCACCAATTTGGTTTGAGCATAAGGTTCCAACTGATAATGTAACCCTCTCAACACCCCAAAAGTTGACATGGATTCATTATCCTGAACAAATTTGTAATTTAATCCGAAATCTTCAAACTTTTTTTGATTAAATGCTTCAAAGAAATATCCACGAGAATCACCAAAAACATCAGGTTCAATCACTTTTAAATCCTCAATAAATGTATCGACAATTTTCATTTTTCGCTAATTAAATTCAACAAATAGGCTCCATATTGGTTGTTTCGAAGCGGATAAGCCAACTCCCTCACATCCTCGGCACTGATCCAACCATTATTATAAGCAATTTCTTCAAGACAAGCCACCTTCAGCCCTTGCCGTTGTTCAATGGTTGCGATAAAGTTCGATGCCTGCATCAAACTTTCGTGTGTACCAGTATCCAACCATGCCATGCCCCTCCCCATTAACTCTACCGTTAAACGTTTTTCACTGAGATACAATTTATTCACATCGGTAATTTCAAGTTCTCCCCTTGACGAAGGCTTAATTTTTTTAGCCTTCTCAATTACATCGTTTGAATAAAAATAGAGACCAGTGACGGCATAATTCGATTTGGGATTCTGAGGTTTCTCTTCAATAGAGAGAACCTGACCTTCATTGGAAAATTCGACCACACCATACCTTTCCGGGTCATTAACATAGTAACCAAAAACGACGGCTCCATCCGTTATTTTTGCAGCTCGCGAAAGCTGGCCAGTGAAACCATATCCATAGAAAATATTATCGCCCAATACAAGGCATACACTATCGTCGCCGATGAAACTTTCGCCAATCAGAAAAGCCTGAGCCAGTCCATCCGGACTAGGCTGGACCGCATATTCGATCGATAAACCGATCTGTGATCCATCATGAAATAAATCTTCATACAGATGAATGTCCTTAGGGGTGGAAATAATCAGTATTTCCCGGATCCCAGCAAGCATTAAAACCGATAAGGGATAATAAATCATCGGCTTATCATAAATCGGTATAATTTGTTTGGATATACTTTGTGTTATCGGATACAAACGGGTACCGGCTCCTCCGGCCAAAATAATTCCTTTCATCCTATTCAATTTTTAACTCCGACAAAATAAAGAATTTTTCTCTATCTGTTCTCTTATATACAACCACAATAAGTAATATTTTTAAATTCAGAAATCACGACATAGCCAAATGCCAATGGTTCCATTCATTAACCCGCAAAATTTAACACCAGAGATTCTACGGCTATATCGACACAAAAATTAGAAGGAAACCTTTGATTATTACCAATTAAATTATACTTTTGCCGCACATTTGTAAAAACAACATAATGTCTAACTCATTAATTTACAAAGAAAACAATTAAATGACTGAAGAAATTAAAGAAAGTGTTGAGCAACCAGAAGCAACTGAAGTTGCTGCTCCACAAGAAGAAGTAAAAGAAACAGTAGCTCAACCCGAAGCAGTTGAAGCAAAGAAAAAAGCGGTAAAAGAACCCAAAAAACAAATTCCGGTAACAACCGCTGAAGCAGATGAAAACTTTGACTGGGATGCAATCAGCACAGTGAAAGGTGGCTATTCGGCCAAGAAAAAAGAAGAACTTGAAACTCTTTACAACAAAACATTATCAACCATCCAGGACAGAGAAGTGGTTGATGGTTATGTAATTTCGATGAACAAACGCGAAGTAGTTGTTAACATCGGTTACAAATCAGATGGTATTGTCAGCTTAAACGAATTCCGCTATAACCCTGAACTCAAAATGGGCGATAAAGTGGAAGTGTATGTAGAAAGCCTGGAAGACAAAAAGGGACAGCTTACCCTTTCACACAAAAAAGCAAGGGCTCTCCGTTCATGGGATCGTGTAAACGAAGCCATGGAAAAAGATGAAGTAATCAAGGGCTATATCAAATGCCGTACAAAGGGTGGTATGATTGTCGATGTTTTCGGAATTGAAGCTTTCCTTCCCGGATCACAAATCGATGTGAAACCAATCCGTGACTACGATATTTACGTAGGAAAAACAATGGAATTCAAAGTGGTTAAAATCAATCACGAATTCCGCAACGTTGTTGTATCGCACAAAGCCCTTATCGAAGCAGAACTCGAACAACAGAAAAAAGATATTATCGGTAAACTCGAAAAAGGTCAGGTTCTTGAAGGAACCGTTAAAAATATTACATCGTACGGTGTATTCATCGACCTTGGTGGCGTAGATGGTTTAATCCATATTACCGACCTCAGCTGGGGACGTGTTACCCATCCGAATGAAATTGTTGAATTGGATCAGAAGATCAATGTTGTTATCCTCGATTTCGATGATGACAAAAAACGTATCGCTCTTGGTCTAAAACAATTAACTCCTCATCCATGGGATAACCTCGATGCCAACCTGAAAATTGGTGATTCAATTAAAGGTAAAGTTGTTGTATTGGCCGACTACGGTGCTTTTGTAGAAATTGCTCCGGGTGTTGAAGGGTTGATCCATGTTTCAGAAATGAGCTGGAGCCAACACCTGCGCAGTGCACAGGACTTCCTTAACGTGGGCGATGAAGTGGAAGCTCAAATTCTTACACTCGACCGCGAAGAAAGAAAAATGTCATTGGGTATCAAACAACTTCACGTTGATCCATGGGAACGAATTGAAGAACTTTACGCGATCGGTTCGAAACACACTGCCAAAGTTCGCAACTTCACCAACTTTGGTGTATTCGTTGAAATCGTTGAAGGGGTAGATGGTTTGATCCACATCAGCGACTTAAGCTGGACCAAAAAGATCAAACACCCATCTGAATTCACATCCATTGGCGCTGAAATTGAGGTGGTTGTTCTTGATATCGACAAAGAAAACCGTCGTTTAAGCTTAGGCCACAAACAACTCGAAGAAAATCCATGGGACGTATTTGAGACCATATTCCTTGTTGATTCAATCCATGAAGGAACCGTTGTTGAATTGTTCGACAAAGGTGCTGTAATTGCTCTGCCTTATGGTGTTGAAGGATTTGCAACTCCTCGCCACCTGACCAGAGAAGACGGTTCACCGGTTAATGTCGACGATAAACTTCCGTTCAAGGTTATTGAATTCTCAAAAACTGCAAAACGGATTATCTTATCACATTCAAGAGTTTGGGAAGATGTAAAACGTGCAGAAGAGAAAGAAACCAAAAAAGCTCAGTCGAAGCAAACGGTTAAAGCAGTGAAAAATGTAAACGAAAACGCTGCCGAAAAAACAACGTTAGGCGACATTTCTGATCTGGCTGCATTGAAAACCCAGATGGAACAGGACGAGAAAGATAATAATTAATCGGGAACTGGATTTTTAATACCGAAATTTGTATCTTGCTTAAGCTATGGATTATAAAGTTGACAATAAAGAAAAGTATGTTGTTGTAACAACAACTTCAGAAAAGTTGAATACAACCAACGCTCCTGATTTAAAATCGGAATTTGTAATGATTACCAACAAGGGAACAAAAAATATTATTCTCGACTTGGGTAGTTGTCAATATTGCGATTCATCAGGGTTAAGTGCTATTCTGGTTGCTAACCGGCTTTGTGAGCAAATTGACGGTAAATTTGTACTAACCGGGTTACAACCTGAAGTGGAAAGTCTGATCAAGATTTCGCTCCTCGACACCATCCTGACGATCAAAGGCAGTATGGACGAGGCCGAAGCTTATATGGAATACGATCCCGAATAATGGGTAAAAAAGATTATCTTTGGCCAAAAGGTCGGTGATGATCCCATTCGAATTAACCATATTAGGAACAAGCTCAGCGCTTCCAACTATTAAAAGATATCCGACCGCTCACGTACTCAATGTAGGTGAGCGGTTTTTTTTAATCGATTGTGGTGAAGGCACACAAATTCAACTCCGGAAATATGGTGTCAAATTCTCCCGGATAAACCACATTTTCATATCCCATCTTCATGGAGACCATTACTTTGGTCTCATTGGATTAATTTCGACCTACACCCTGCTGGGAAGAAAAAACGATCTGCACATCTATTCTCACTCCGAACTTCCCGAAATGCTGAAAATGCAATTGGAACAGCTCCTGGGCGATTTAACTTTCAAGATCATCTGGCATCCGCTGAACTTCAAAAAAAGTGCAGTGATTTTAGATGATGAAAAAGTGACCGTTACCTCTTTCCCTTTAAAGCACCGTATTGCCTGCTGCGGATTTCTTTTCACCGAAAAAAGCGGCCCGAAAAATATCATCAAAGAGAAAATTGCCCAATACCAAATCCCGCTCAGGGAGATACCACACATTAAAAATGGTGCCGATTTTATAGATCGGGAAGGAAATACAATTCCCAACGGTGAACTGACACTTCCAGAAAAATTGCCCCGGAAATATGCTTTTTGCACCGACACCCTGTACATTCCGGAACTTAAGGAGACTCTTAATGGGGTAAACCTGCTCTACCACGAAGCAACTTACGACAAACGGTTTCAGGAACAAGCCTCCCAAACGTATCATTCGACAGCCGAACAAGCTGCTACGCTTGCCCTCAACAGCAATGCCGGTCAATTGCTGATTGGCCACTTTTCTGCCCGGTATAAAGACACTGAAATCTTAATAGAGGAAGCCAAACGTGTTTTCCCCGCCACAACAGCAGCCGAAGAAGGAATGGTGATTAAGATTAGCTGATCCGTTAAAAATCATCTTCTTCCCCCAAAAAATGTTTATCAAAATTCACCAGAAACAATTTCTCACGCGGACGGGTAAAAGCGGTATAAAACCAGCGAAGGTAATCGATGGATAACATCTCTTTCGTCAGGTAACCATGGTCAAGAAATACCGCTTTCCACTGACCACCCTGGGCTTTGTGACAAGTTACCGAGTAAGCAAACTTCACCTGAAGGGCATTGAAATATTCATTATTCCGGATCTCCTCCCACCGCTTTTTCTTATTCCTGATGTTCAAATACTCTTCCTGAATTGCCGCAAAAAGTTTCCGGTTTTGCTCTTCTCCAAACGACGGCGCTTCGAGCGTTAACGTATCGAGGAAAATTTTGCACTCCATTTCAAAATCACCATAATCGATAAACCGCAACCGGACACTGGCATAGCGAAAACCATAGAGCTCTTCAGTCTTATAAACCTTTACAACCCGTGCAATATCACCGTTTGCAATAAAATCGAGGTTTTCTTCGGGTTGGGAATAGAAGTAGTTGTTTTTTACCACCATCAGAATATCGCCAGTCTCCAGCTCCGACTCCCGCCAGAGTATCGATTGCCGGATCCCTTCGTTAAACTTGTTGGCCCGTTTATTCGACCGGGTTATGATAATGGTCTCTTCTTCGCCGTACCGATCGTAGCAATCGCTGATTGTTTCAACCAATTCGTCGCCTTTAATCGCTTTAACATCATCTACCCCATCGAGCTTAATCCGGAAGAAATCATTTACCTGTTTATTTTTGATATGCAATCGAATAGCCGTTGCATTATACAATATTCCTGATTCTTCGGTCTGCCTTACCACATCGCTCAAAATGGCGGAATAAACTTTCATATCGTAATTTTCGAGCATCCGTGTATCGAGAGCCGGACTAATCGATAGGTTCACCGGAGGAAGCTGGGCCGTATCGCCCACCAGCATCAAACGGCAGTTTTTACCATTGTAAACATATTCAATCAGATCGTCGAGCAGCCGGCCAGAACCAAATACAGAATTATCGGCCAGCGAATTGGAAATCATCGAAGCCTCATCGACGATAAATAAGGTATTCGAGCGTTTGTTGTAATCGAGCACAAACTTTCCGGAATCATCGGTTGCAGACTGTTGCCGGTAGATTTTCTTATGAATGGTAAATGCCTGTTTCTGTGTATAAACTGAAAGCACTTTAGCTGCCCGACCTGTTGGTGCAAGCAGCTCGGTGTTAATGCGAAACTGTTTGAGAGCCTTAACCAACGCACTTACAAGCAACGTTTTACCAGTACCGGCATATCCTTTCAACAAAAAGAGAGAACTTTGATCATCGTCGAACAAAAAACGCGAAAGAATATCTACCGCATTTTGCTGACTCGCTGTGGGTTCTACCTCCAAATCTTTCAGGATTATCTGAGCTAACTTCTTTTCAAACATATTGACTAAATTAATTTTTAGCAGGGACTAAGTCTAATATTTTATATAAATTTGCAGTTAATGTGGAAAAAATTTCTGGTATGAAACAGCAAATCACGCCTATTATGAGAAAGAAAAATACCAGAAGGTTTAATGGACAGGAGAGACATGGTTAAATCCAGATTTATCGACGAAAGCTTCGACACCAACGATTGTCAGAACTACATCTTATCCATTCAGTGTACGCTGAATGGAGTTCACATTTTGGTGTACAATCCTGTCTCAAACAAATTTGTTGCCTTGCTCGACCATGAGGCAATTTTTGCTGCGCCATTCGAACTTAAAAACGAACTGGAAAACTTTTGCAAGAACGAACCGGTTCTGGGATACAATTATAAAAAAGTAAATGTCTCTTTCCTGGATCACCGTTCGGTGATGATCCCGGACAAAATCATTGGAGAACAGAATTTCGAAGAGTTGTTTTATCTAACCTTTGACAAAAAAAGAGATGAGGTAATTTTGAAGAATACGGTTATACCTTCGGTCACATCGCTTCTTTTTTCATTCCCGGGTGTCATATACCGCTGTGTGCAAAGCCATTTTCCAACGGCCTCTTTTTTTGCCACTCCCCTTCCGGTGATTCAATACGGATTGAAACAGAAAACGGCTCAGCCTCAATTCCTCATCTTCAAATTTGGGGATTACATGCTGATCTGCCTGATGTCGGACAAAAAGATCCATTTTTTCAATCATTTTTATGTGAAGAACAACATCGATTGTCTCTATTATATACTGAGTACTGCCAAGAAGCTGAACATCAGCTCAACAATTGAAATGAAATTAATCGGAAAGATTGAACCGCAATCCGAATTAATCTCTTCACTGAAGAGCTACTTCGAAAAGGTTGAATTTGCCCGTTTCAGGAGCAATTATTTACTCAGCAGCTCTTTCCCATCAATGCCAGAGCACTACCTGCTTCACCACACAGAACTTACTTTATGCGAATAATCAGCGGAAAATACAAAGGGAGGAATTTTGAACCCGGGGGCAAAAGTTTTAAAGCCCGTCCAACAACCGATTTTGCCAAGGAGAGCCTTTTCAATATCCTTGCCAATCACATCGACTTTGAGGAGGTGAAATTTCTGGAACTCTTTGCAGGTACTGGCAGCATCAGCTATGAATTTATCTCGAGAGGATGCAGCGATGTAACCATGGTTGAGTTGAACTTCAAACACATTGAATTCATCAAATCGGTGCTTAAAGAGATTGATGAAGCGGCTAAAGTATACCGCGCCGATGTCTTCAAGTTTTTGAAAGGACACCGAATAAAATACGATGTCATTTTTGCCGACCCACCGTATGACCTTCCCCGTTTTGGCGAAATCCCGGGATTGGTTTTACAGGAAAACCTTCTGAAAGAAAATGGGATCCTGATTGTTGAGCATTCAAAACAATACGACTTCAGCACGATTCCCGGCTTTTACGAAATGCGGAACTATGGAAGCGTACATTTCAGTTTTTTCAGAAATGCAAACGGTTGATTGTAAAGAAAAAACCTATTCCCCAACTCCCAGTTTATTATCGATCATCCGGTTGTTATATTGCTGAATGAAAGCTTTCAGTCGTCGAAGAAGAGCCTCTTCTGCCTGAGGGTTTTTACCCATCAAATTGTGCTTTAGTGTAATGTCTGCTTTGTAATTATAAAAACCAACAACCTTTTCACCGTCAAACTGAATCACATATCCATCTTCCATTAACTGGTAAAGACCGTTGATGTAGTTGACAACAAAAGGTTTTTCGCTGGCATTGAACCTGTTTGAACCAAAAGAGAACCAAGGCTCATCATAGTTCAAAAGTCCAAGTATGGATGGAAAAATGTCGATTTGTTGAACCAGCGAAGAATCGTGTCCCACAATCGGATTCCCTGGTTGGTAAAAGATCACCGGTACCGAAAATGATCCGATCGACGACTTGTATTTCTCATGATCGACAGGCAGCAACGAATGATCGGCAACCAGAACAAAAAGGGTATTATTAAACCAATCGGCCTTCGATGCCTTTTCGAAAAAGTGCTGCAAGGCCATATCGGTATATTGAATGACTTTATAAACCTCATTGTTTGGCCCGCCTAAAAATTGATCCCGGTATTTTTCAGGTACAATATAGGGATGGTGCGACGAAAGGGTAAATACCGATGCAAAAAAAGGCCGGGGTAATTTTCCAAACTGATCGGCACAATACTGGAGGAATGGTTCATCATGAATCCCCCAAAATCCATCGTATTCAGCCTTTGTACCATATTCGTCCATCCCGAAATAGTGATCAACGGAAAGATTGTTGACAATGGCATTAAAACCCATTGAGCCATTGGGTGCACCATGGAAAAACGAGGTACTGTACCCTTTCTTTTTCAGCAAGGCGGGTAAACCCTGTACTTCATTCAACGAATAACGCGAAAGGATATATGGCTGAACCAAAGAAGGTATCCCTCCTATAACCGAAGGAATTGCGTCGATCGACTTTCGACCGTTTGCGTATGAAAACTCCCAGGTATAACTATGCTGAATCAACGAATCCAAAAAAGGAGTATATCCTTTGTATTTGCCATTCTCCAAATCAGGGTTCAAAATTCCCGAAACTTCTTTCGTGAAACTTTCAAGGATCAAAATCACCACATTCTCGGCCTTAAAACTTCCCTGCGAAGCCCCCTTGTGAATCGGGGAATAGATCTCTCTCAGCTCCTTCTCCGGAAAATAATCCATCCGTTTAAAGACGGTCCTTTTCACCGTCCGGATCATAGAGAAGGGAGTATTTAATACAATCGCCGTCTCTACAGGCTTCGATACTTTCTCAAGGGCATTACTGATGGTGATTGGGCGGACAGAAGCTTTGTAACCGCCCCGGATGCCGATAACGGTCACCAATAAAGTGAATGCCAGAACAACTACCGAAACAGGGTAAAACACCCAGGCAGAACGGGCCATTTTACTGCGGGTATGATCGCCATAGGTAAAATAGACGATGGCAAAAAGAAGCAGGAAGAGAAGAACCAGATACCAGTTCTGGATCATGGCCGTGAAGATGATCTTCATCAAATGCTCTTCGTTCTCAAATTCGGTAAAAACGCCAAAGTCGCTTCTCCGCAAGGTATATCGGAAGTAAACAAAGTCGATTAGATTGGCAATAAATGCAATACTGTTGGTGACAAGGAAGACACACTTGGTTACGATTTTATAGCCCCGGCTATATTTGAAAGGAACCGGCAGTACCATCAAAAGGATGAAAAGCAGATTCACATAAAGGATTGCCGTAAGGTCGAACTTAAACCCCGATACCATCAGATCGAACAGATGAGCCGCAGAAATACCGGGAAACTGATCAAGGTTATACCAGTAAAAGAAAATACGTTGGACGGAGAAAAGCAGGAATACAATTCCCAATCGCCAAACCATCATCAGGAAATAATTTCCTTTCAGGTTTTTTACCATTTTCGGAAAAAAATTCATCTCAGATCGAATCAACTGTTTCAAGGGGACTAAATTACGAAAAAGAGAACCTTGTCAAAGGGGTTTTCATAATGTTCGTCATAATAATCCTTAATTTCGGAAACAAAAAAAGGTCACCTCTCTCGAAGCAACCTTTTCCATTTGGCGGTGCGGACCCCGAGGAATTTAATCAGATTGTAAATAGAGAGTATTAACCGCGTTGAGCACAAAATCCCGTCAGGGATTGGATATGGGTAGATGATCGTACACGGGAAAAGTTTTGTCACAGATGGGACAATCGGCATTGACCGTTTCCTGATGTTTCTACCCATCGTATGTACCTAAAGGCTCAATATCTCGGTCAACCTACACAGAGAATTGAAAATTTGGGAATAGAAAACTTTCGGGTAAATACAAAAAAAAGGTTGCTCCTTACGAAACAACCTCTCCTATTTGGCGGTGCGGACCCCGAGGACTCGGGGAACCCGCGACCCTGATTACAAGCTTATACGTTTATTGATCACCCTTAATCAGTTCATTCGTTGTGCCTTTTATCAATCTCTCATAAAAGGATTTATTCTTCTGTCGTTTTAAAAAATATTCTCTGGCATTTGCCTCCTGTTTGGTTTCATAAGTTTCGAAATAAACCAATTTCCATGGCTTCTTTTTTGATGTATAACATGATAAACCTGAATTATGATAGTCAAGTCGTTTCTGCATATCAGAAGTATGTCCAATATAAAAACTCAAATCTTTTTGACTCTGAATGATATAAGCATAAAACATCTTATCCTGAATATTACAAATACCAAAAAAGGTCACCTCTCTCGAAGCAACCTTTTCCATTTGGCGGTGCGGACGGGACTCGAACCCGCGACCCTCGGCGTGACAGGCCGATATT
>DAOQAB010000086.1:0-15928 GCA_035353695.1 Prolixibacteraceae bacterium | reverse complement strand
CCGTTCGGAAGCCTGATTGCTTCTATTTCGACCAATAAAATCGACCTCATTACCGCTTCGATGATGGTAACCGAAGAGCGTTCCAAACAGATCGACTTTTCGGATGGCTATTACAACGCCGGTGCTTGCATTGTTGCAAAGAAGAAAAACATAGCGGAAACGGAAACGGGCAAAATGGTCAAACTCGACGACATTGCCGACAAACGGGTTGGCGTATTCTCGGGCACCATTCACGACGGGTTTGTGGCCCGAAAATATCCAAAGGCCCAAATTTTCCGCTACGACGGAAGCGCCGACATGATGCTTTCGCTCAAAACCGGAAAGATCGATGCAGCCATGTTCGACGCCATTACCGCCGGGCTGATCCTGAAGCGCAACCCCGAGCTGGGTTTGCTGTGCGACGATGTGCTGAGCATGGACCTGGGCGTTGGCTTCAACAAAAAGAACCCGGAGCTGCGGAAAGAATTCAATGCTTTTCTGAAAGAGATACACCAAAATGGTGTGTACGACGAGATGCACAAACGGTGGTTTGTCGATGATGCCGAAGAAGCGGTAATGCCCCCAATAAACAATAACCCTTCGGGGAAGAAGCTTACCGTGGCGGTTTCGGTCGACGACTTGCCCTATGTTTCCTACATGCATGGTCAGTATGCCGGTTTCGACATTGAAATGATCCAGCGGTTTGCAGAATACGGAAAGTACAACCTCGAAATCATCCAGATGGAATTCCCGTCGTTGATTGCGGCACTGGCAGCAGGCAAAGCCGATATGATTACCGACGGGATCTGTATCAACGCAGAACGGGCAAAACAAATTGATTTCTCCGACACCTATGCCAAATTCCGCACCTCGGTTATTGCAGCCAAAAAGAACCTGGCTGGTTACAGCGAAGAAGAAGCCAAACCGGTTAAAAAATCGTTCTTCCAATCGGTTTCCGAAAGTTTCCATAACAACATCGTTCTCGAAAACCGCTACCTGCTTATTATCGACGGATTAAAAGTCACGATCATTATATCAATTCTGGCAGCCATCCTGGGAACCCTTATCGGCGGGTTGATCTGTTTTATGAAGATGTCGAAAAACAAAATTCTTTCCATCACCGCCAATCTGTACATTTCACTCATCCGCGGCACACCGGTGCTGGTGTTGCTGATGATTATTTTCTACGTCGTATTTGCTTCGGTCAATATCAACCCGGTTCTGGTGGCTGTAGTTGCCTTTGGGATCAACTTCGGGGCGTATGTTTCCGAGATGTTCCGCACCTCCATTGAAGGGGTCGACAGAGGGCAACGGGAAGCCGGTATTGCCTCGGGTTTCACCAAAGTGCAGACTTTTGTTTACATCATCATGCCACAGGCATTGCGACAGGTGTTGCCGGTGTACAAGGGCGAATTCATTTCACTGGTAAAAATGACATCCATCGTTGGTTACATTGCCGTTCAGGATTTGACCAAAGCCAGCGACATCATCCGCAGCCGTACGTTCGATGCCTTCTTCCCATTGATTATGGCCGCAGTTCTTTACATCATCATTGCAGGATTATTAACATGGGCGCTGAGTTATGTCGAAATATCGGTCGACCCGAAACGGAAACGCATTAAAAAAGATAGGGAGGTTATTTTATGATCAAGGTTCGGAATCTGTCAAAAAAATTCGGCGATCTTGTCGTTCTGAAAGATATCAATGTCGATATTGAAAAGGGGGAAGTGATCTCCATTATCGGACCTTCGGGAACCGGGAAGAGCACTTTTTTGCGTTGCCTGAACCTGCTCGAAACCCCTTCGGGCGGACAAATTTTCATCGACGACATTCCTTTGCTCGATAAAAACACCAACGTGGCAAAACTGCGGCAAAAGATGGGAATGGTTTTCCAATCGTTCAATCTTTACGCCCACCTTTCCATTTTGGAAAACCTGACACTGGGACCGGTCAAGTTGCTGGGCAAAAGCCGGGCCGAAGCCAACAAGAAAGCGGTGGAACTGCTCAAACTGGTCGGACTTGCCGAGAAAGTTTATGCTTACCCCGATGAACTCTCCGGAGGACAAAAGCAGCGTGTGGCTATTGCCCGGTGCATGGCCATGGAATCGGAGATTATCCTGTTCGACGAACCCACTTCGGCCCTCGACCCAACGATGGTGAGCGAGGTGCTGGCCGTAATCCGCCGCCTCGCCAAAGAGGGGATTACCATGATGATTGTAACCCACGAAATGGAGTTCGCCCGCAATACTTCGAGCCGTGTCTTTTACATGGACGAAGGGATCATCTACGAAGAGGGCACACCGGAACAAATCTTTGGCAACCCACAAAAAGAGAAAACCAAAGCGTTCATCAACAAAATCCGCAGCCTCGACTTTAAGATCACCAGCAAAAACTACGACCTGTATGCAATCCAGGCCGAAATGGAAGCTTTCTGCGAAAAACATACGATCACCGAAAAAATTACCAGCTACGTACTTTCAATAGCCGAAGAGGTGTTGCTCTTTCAATCCGACTACAAGGATATCAACCTGAGCCTCTCCTACTCGGAAAAAGATGGCGGACTTGAATTGGTTTGCAGCAGCGCGGGCGCCCCGGTAAATCCGCTCGAAGAGGGCGTACTGGAAGATGAAATCGGTTTAATGCTGATCAAAGCCCGCTGCGAAAACGTTGATTACCGTTACGAAAACCAACGGAATGTCCTCACCATGAAAATCAAAAAAGATTGAAGAAAATGAATACTGCATTATTAATCATCGACGTTCAGAACGACTACTTCGAAGGAGGAATCATGGCCCTTTTCGGTTCGGAACAAGCCAGTGTAAACATTGGCAAAATCCTTGACCGGTTCAGGATGAAGCATCTGCCGGTGATCCATATCCAGCATATTGCCAATCGGCCAACTGCCACCTTTTTTCTGCCCGATACGTTTGGCGCAAAAATCCACAGCCATGTTGAACCGCTTAAAGATGAAGCCGTTTTCATAAAGCACTACCCCAACAGCTTCAGGGAAACCGGATTAAAAGAGCACCTCGAAAAACAGGGAATCACACATCTGGTTATTTGCGGCATGATGACTCACCTATGCGTAGATGCTACTGTAAGGGCAGCCAAAGATTTCGGATACGATTGCACCCTGATTGGCGATGGCTGTGCCACCAAAGATCTTGAAATAAACGGGAACACCATCAAGGCAGAATCGGTTCACCACAGTTTTCTGGCAGCCCTGAATTACTTTTATTCAGAGGTCAAAACCACCGAACAGTTTTTAAAAGGATTTTAGGAAGGATTTTTCACTCCCTGTCATTCTCTATCGTTTCCAATAATTGGGATCGAATTTGCCAATGTCTATTGTTCTGAGAATCCTCTCTGCATTTGGAATAGGGAATCGGCCCACAATACGCAGGAATTTTTCGTCCCCACGAAGTATAAAAACCACTTAATTTCATTTTTTTACTGCGTCCTTTGCGGCTTGGCGTGGTTTTTTAGTGCAAGGTCGCGCGAAGACGCAAGGAACGCAAAGAAAAAAACAGGACCAAATTATTTGCGTACGATATCGTGCAGGCGGAACTTCTTTTCCGTTTTTTCCGGCACCCCAAACCGCCAGATGTATTTCTTTACAAAATTCATGAAATCCTTTGTCCATAAGGGTTACAATGTATTATTGCGTTCATGTCGGGTTTGGTTGATTCATATTGGAATTAAAAGCACCGATGGCAAAGCGTAACAACGAAAAACCAGTGCAACCTCTCTGCATCACGTTGCAGAATGCTTTGCACCGGTTTAAACCCATTGCACCGCGTTGCAGGGCACTTTTCACCGGTTAAAACGCATTGCAGCGATGTGTGAATTGCAAATAAACCATGCAAAGCAGTTTGCACAACGTTGCAGTCCGTTAAAAACGGTTCAAATCGAATTGCAGCTTGCTGCAACAGAAAAAAAAGCGTACAAAACACGTTGCATTTTGTTGCAGCGGGGTTCCACGCGTGAAAAGCAGGTTACACGGGTTTTATTCAAAAAATTACGATAGAATGACTAATTCATATCGAACGATTTCTCCATCTTTTCCAACTTTCGGTCACATTCAATGCTTACTTCATTCACAATCGACAGGAAATCCCAGTTGGTAATTTCTTTCTTCTTCAATGACGCAAAGTATTTCTTGCTTAAAAGCTTTCCATTCAATTTCAGGGTTAAGGTATACAAATCAGGAAAGGTTAATCGGGTGTTTTCCAGGCTTGGAATATCAAGAAAACAGACATCGCCACGCGGATCGGAATCCCCGGGAACAATCAACGGGGTTGTGGTGGTGTAGGTTGCATATTGCCGTTTCAGGGTCACAAAATTCTGCGGAAAGCTATAATAACGGGTCCACCACTTATTCATTACTTTTTCCATTGCATCGTGCGTTTGCGAGAGACTGTCGACCCTTTCAAGTTCCACCAGTTTATCGCTCAGCAATTTGGTCATGGCATCATCAAAAGGCAAATCACTTTTCAGCGCTTCAATTCCAAGGGTTACGCCCAGTAAGTTGGAATAATTATCTTCGAGCGAAAAACTCGAAAAACGTTCGGTCAGAAAAGGGACCGAAGAGAGGCCATACCAGCTTGCTATTTCGTGCCATACAGAAAGGTCGTAGGCAATTCTGCCAGCCAGGTTTTTCATATTGTTCTCCGAAAGGTCATTGGGAATGTTCAACGTCAACTTTTTTGTGCCCCCCTCATATCCCAATCTGACTTCGTGATTTGGAATTCCCCTATGTGATTTGATCACAGAATACAGATAAGCGGTCCAATCGGACTGATCGCGCAAGTGAGCCACATCAATAAAACCACCTTTCCGGGTATAGATAATTCCATTCCCTTCGCTTTCAGCACCAAGGTAGTGGTGCTTCCCAATCATTTCAACGCTGGTTATTTGATTGTACTTAAAATCGGGAAAACCCATTACCGAAACATCGGTACCAAAAGCACAACAGGTACGAATAATCCGCGGAGGCAGCGTTGGCTCTTTCGAAAATTCAATTCCTTTTGAAAAGCTTTGGAATGGATAACTATGAAGTACCAACAATAAAAAAATGGTTGATAGTAATCGGTTCATCTTTCTATAAAGTCAAAAAAATAGGTTCCTGAATGGCAAAAGTAGATAAAAAAAGAAAATCTCTCTATGTTTTAACAAATCATAACCTCTTAAAACAAAAAGAGGCGGGAATAATCCCACCTCTAGATATCTCAATTGAAATGAAATTACACTTCCCAGGTATTGCCGCTATGAAGCAGGTCGTCGACGCAGGTGTTTTTCCGTTTTGCCTGAATTCCTTCAATTTGCTCTTCCATTGCCTGGTCATAAACCGGGGCTTTAACGCTCCTGATCACACCAAAAGCAACCGGCATTTCGGGCCATGCCATGTTGATCAAAGCCGTGTGCATATACAAATCGGGATCTTCAGCATCATGAACCAAAATGTCCTCCATCGTATATCCATCCTGGCCAATGGTTACCGCTTTTAGTTTCCCTTTCTCAAAAACCAGCCCTTTGTCACGGTTCACGCCAAAAATCATCTTCTCACCATGTTTCAGGTAGATCTGACGATCTTCGCGATCATCGGCTTTGGTAATGACATCGTGAATCCCGCTGTTAAAGATCACACAATTCTGAAGAACTTCAACAACCGATGTCCCTTCGTGTTTATCGGCCAGTTCCAGAATTTCCTGGCTCATTTTCACGTTGCTGTCGATTGCACGGGCAAAAAAAGTTCCACGAGCACCCAATACCAGTTGACCGGGAACAAAAGGATCTTCCACTGTTCCAAAAGGTGACGATTTGGTTTTAGCACCCCGGTCGGTGGTTGGGGAATACTGGCCTTTGGTCAACCCATATATTTTGTTGTTGAAAAGCACCACATTGATGTCAAGATTCCTGCGAACCAAGTGGATAAAATGGTTACCCCCGATTGCCAGGGCATCGCCATCGCCGGTAATTTGCCACACATGAAGTTTTGGATTCGCAGCCTTTACTCCGCTTGCCACAGCCGAAGCCCTTCCGTGAATGGTATGAAAACCATAGGTATTCATATAGTATGGAAAACGCGACGAACAACCAATTCCGGAAATGATGGCATAATCGGACCGTTTCTTTCCCAATCCGGCCATTACACGCTGAATGGCTGTAATGATGGCATGGTCGCCACAGCCCGGGCACCAACGTACTTCGGTTGAACTTTTAAAATCTTTTGCATCGTAAACATATTCGCCCATGACTAATCCTCCAATATTTTAAGTACGTTTTCTTTGATTTCTTCGACAGAGAATGGTAATCCCTGAATTTTATTATACTGCAAGTAAGTAAATTGCGGATATTCATAACGCAGGTAAGAGACGAACTGTCCCATGTTCAATTCACAAACCACAATTTTCTTATAGTTCGAAAAGATGTTGGCGACATTGGCTGGCAGCGGGTTGATATAATTGAAATGAGCCAGTCCCACTTTTTTACCCATCAGGTTCAAATCGCGGGTAGCGCTTACCAGGTGGCCATACGTTCCGCCCCAGCCTACAATCAGCACATCGCCTTCGGGGCTTCCATTGGTTTCCAGATCGGGAACCAGATCGACGCACCGGGCAACCTTTTCAGCTCGTATTTCACACATCTTCTGGTGGTTTTCGGGCACATGACTTACTGCACCGTTTTCATCTTTTTCCAAGCCACCAATACGGTGTTCAAAACCTTCCATCCCAGGGATAGCCCATTCACGGGCCAGCGTATTATCCGGACGGCGGTAAGCTTTGAAGGTAGCCGGATCTTTCGCCATCCGGGTGGTTATTGCCGGCATATCGGCCATCGAAGGAATCTTCCAGGGTTCACTGCCATTTCCGAGGAAACCATCGGTCAACAAAATAACCGGAGTCATTCGTTCAAGCGAAATCTTGGCAGCCATGAAGGCATAATAAAAACAATCGCTTGGTGTACTAGCTGCAAGAACCACCACCGGGCATTCGCCACTTCGTCCCCACAATGCCTGCATCAAATCGCTTTGTTCGGTTTTGGTTGGCAAACCGGTCGAAGGGCCACCACGCTGCACATCGACAACCACCAGCGGAAGTTCGGCCATCACCGCCAAACCAATAGCTTCCGATTTCAATGCCAACCCCGGACCGGAAGTTGATGTAACCCCAAGGTCACCGGCAAACGCAGCACCAATGGCAGAGCAAATGCCCGCAATTTCATCTTCGGCCTGAAACGTTTTTACGCCCAAATCTTTCCGTTCGGATAACGTATGCAGAATGTCGGTTGCCGGGGTAATGGGATACGAACCAAGAAAAAGTTCGACACCTGCTTTTTCGGCAGCTGCAATCAAACCCCAGGCCGTTGCCTGGTTTCCGCTGATATTCCGGTAAGTTCCCTTCTCAATATCGCCTGATGGAACCAGATATTGTGGTGTTTCGTGTTCCATGTTCATTCCGTAATTGAAGCCGGCATGAAGCACTTCGATATTCGAAGCCAGCACCTCCGGTTTCTTGCCGAATTTTGCTTTCAGCGCATCTTCAATCACATCGAGCGGACGATTAAAAATCCAACTTACCAGCCCGAGAGCCAACATATTCTTGCTGCGCAAAACCGCTTTATTATCCATTTTAGAATCGACCAAAGCCTCTTTGGTCAACGTCGTAATGGGCACCCCAATTTTGGTATAATCGAACAAACCCAGTTCGGTAAAAGGGTCATTCGTTGCAAATTTTGCTTTTTGAAAGTTCTTTTCAGTGAAAGAATCTGAATCATAAATAATGGTCGCAGAAGGCATCAAAAATTTAGCATTTGCCTTAATTGCGGCAGGGTTCATGGCCACCAGCACATGAGCCTTATCTCCGGGTGTATTGATCTTATTTTTTCCAAAATGCACCTGAAACCCTGAAACGCCACCGACAGTACCCTGTGGAGCCCTGATTTCTGACGGATAATCGGGGAACGTAGAAAAATCATTCCCAACCAATGCAGTGGCATCAGAAAAAAGCGTGCCTGTAAGCTGCATTCCGTCACCTGAATCGCCCGAGAAGCGGATTGCCACCTCTTCGAGTTCGATTACTTTTGAATCCTTCGTCATAATTTATTGAATTGAATTTCCGCCGAAAATAGAATTAATTTATACGTACAAAAAAAACTTCTGTCACTAAAAAAACATGACTTTTGTTAGGTTTTTGACTTAACAAAAGTAACCAACCACCGCAAATATTCAAGTTAGAAAGTTTGATTTACGCGATGCACTGAATTTTTTAACTTTCAATTCATACTAACCGTCAAACAAAATAGGAAAAAACTCATTTCATTTGTTGTATTAAAACAAACGAAAAAAAAATTAAGAAAATGGCACTCATAGTTCCTTTAAAAGGTATAACCCCAAAAATTGGTGAAAATTGTTTTCTTGCTGAAAATGCTACCATTATAGGTGATGTAGAAATGGGCAACGATTGCAGTATCTGGTACAGTGCAGTCCTCCGGGGCGACGTACATTATATACGCATCGGCAACAACGTGAATATTCAGGATGGAGCCATTGTTCATTGCACGTACCAAAAGTCGCCAACCAATATTGGCAACAACGTCTCCATCGCTCATGGAGCAATCCTGCACGGATGTACCGTTCACGACTATGTTTTAATTGGAATGAATGCCGTTGTGCTCGACGATGCGGTCATCGAAAGCAACAGCATTATTGCCGCCGGAGCAGTTGTAACCAAAGGCACCGTGGTTCCTTCGGGAACCGTTTGGGCCGGATCGCCTGCCAGAAAAATTAAGAACATCAGTCCCGAACTCCTTAAAGGAGAAGTAGAACGCATTGCCAACAACTACGCAATGTACGCCAGCTGGTACAAATAATCTCGGAGCTCGATTCTCGATGCTGGATACTCGACATCCAGTATCGAGAATTGAACATCCAGCATACGACAGTCGCTATGATCCAACAAAAGACCATTTACCTGCCCCAATACCACAGGGGATTTCATTTGATAACCAGATTGATTGAGCACGAGCTGGGTGAACTTCCGGAAACAGCCCTGGTAAACCTCCTGATCCAGCACACCTCTGCGGCTCTGAGTCTGAACGAAAATGCCGATCCGGATGTGCGTCTCGACATGGAAAATTTCATGAACAAACTGATCCCCGAAAATCATCCGGTTTACCAGCACATACTCGAAGGCTCCGACGATATGCCGGCTCACCTGAAATCGTCGGTTTTTGGGGCCAGTCTTACCATTCCGGTAACCAACCACCGGTTCAATCTTGGAACCTGGCAGGGAATTTACCTGTGCGAATTCCGAAATGATGGCGGCAGCCGGAAGATTATCGTAACCATTTTCAGTTAACCAGTTTTCCCTACAATGCCATTTTCATTCTACCAATGGTTATCCTGCTATAAATTTTTCCTTAACTTTATTCGTGATGAAACGAACATGTTGCAATCAACACAAACACTATTGAAAATAGCTTGTACAACATGTGAGTTCCATTCGACAATTAAAAAACAAATTATTTACGGATGAAAAAAGGATGGGGAAATAGTATTCTGACAGGGGTATTTATATCTGTGATTTTACTTTTGCAATCGTGCCATATCGAAGATTTCAGCAAAATAAAAGGAGTTGATATTAAGACAAGTACCAAGGTCGCAATCCCTCTTGCGTATGGCACCATCAAACTGCAAACGCTGGTCGATTACCTTAGCCCCAATGATCCCATGTTCGAATTTAATAAGGAAGGATACTATTCTTTCGAACCAAGGATCACCGAATTTGAATTTCCCAAAACCTTTTCCATCAGAGATTCGATCCTTGACCTTTTATCGTCGGTTGAAATCAGGGTTGAAACCCACAACAGACTTCCGCTGGGAGTTCATCTGGAGCTCATTTTTATCGATTCAATTAGTTCGGCAGAATTTGGTTCCCCTATTGAATGTAATCTTATTGAACCAGCCACGATCGATTCCTCCGGAAAAGCCACTGAAGAATCGCACTACATTGAAAATATTTCAATTCCAACGGAATCCCTTTCCGATTACAAAAAAGCAAATGCCCTGCTGGTCAATATCCGGTTTCATCTTCCCTTTACCACTTCCGATCAAATTTCGGTCAATAAAGAAGATTATCTGTTGATGAATGTAGGGGCCGTTTTTGAAACAGACCTGCTTGGCAAGCTCCAATGATATTCGCGACCATGAACATTCCAAAGAAAATAGCATCCTTTTTGATCTTCCTGCTTGTAATCCAGGCAACAGGAAGTAGCCAGGATCATATTCTCTATTTTCTGGAAAACTCTCCTCAATCGAATTTTCTAAACCCGGCACGGCTCACCGACCGGTCAAAAGTCTTCATCAACTTACCACTTCTGGCAGGGCAATCGTTTTCCTTTACCAATAGTTTTTCGTTTCACGATCTTGGTGTAATAGAAAACAACCATCTAAAAATCGATGTAGGGAATTTTTACAACCAAATTCCCGAGAAGAATTATCTTTCCGAAAACATGGTCTTACCACTTTTGGTTTTTCAGCTTCGTACGAAGAGAAGGATTTTCAGCTTCAATATTTCTGAAAACCAGATTCTTCGAACACGCTTCGATGCCAGCCTGGTTAAACTGATTGACAAAGGGAACTATGAATTCATCAATCAACCATTCTCAACGAATTTCGATTTCAATTTTCTTCATTACCGAAAATACGCATTGGGATATTCACAAATAATCAACGGCAAGTGGTCCATCGGAGGCAATCTGAAAATACTGACCGGTTTTTCGGCGGTAGATGTGATCCGTTCAAACATTGGCATTGAAACAGGAAGCAATTTCGAACAGATAACCATCACGACTGATGGGGAATACAATTTCTGTCTGCCGTTTCGTGTCGGTCAAAATGAAAATCGTGCCCCGTCAAGATTCAATAGCCTACACTATTTTACCAATGCGTCAAACCTCGGACTAGCGTTTGATGCAGGAGTCCGTTACCAGTTGCTACCCAAACTGGAACTCTCTGCCAGCCTTATCGATCTGGGGTATATTCATTGGAAAAATCCGGTCGAAAACGTTAGCCACCACGGTAGTTTTACCTGGAAGGGAATTAACCTGGCCAATTACCTTAACACGGACCCAACCGAAGAAGACTACAACCATTCAACCTCGGCCAAAGGAATACTCGATTCCATTCGCAATCTGATCTCACTTACAAGCAATTCCAATCCATTCAACACCCCAATTCCAACAAAAGTCTTTTTGGGTGCCAGTTATACCATCTGTCCGGTTCTCAAAGCCGGGCTGCTTGACCAGCTTCTATTTTACGACAGCCAAATTTCAAATGCACTTACCCTTTCGGGGAATTTACAACTTGGGCAAATTTTTTCCCTTTCAGCCGGTTACACCCTGACCAATAAATCGTTCAAAAACCTGGCGCTTGGAACGCTCCTCAAATTAGGACCTTTGGAAGTTTATTTTGCGACCGACAACCTACTGGCTCTAAATCTTGCCGATTCAAAAAGCCTTAATTTCCAGTGCGGTATCAACCTTCTATTCGGGAAAAATGATTAATCACCTTCGGATTAAAAAAACATCACCCATCGAAAGGCTGAAGTAACAAATCTTAACTTCAGTTTAAATTATTCGGGAATAATGTTGAGAATTGTAAATAAAAAGGGCAAACGATTTTCATTTTAAATAAATATGATCATATTTGTGCCAAATTATAACAAAAAGGAATGACAAATTCTATTATCATATCGCTCATTAGCCTACTCGGTATTCTAATTCTCGGAAGACGGAGCTGAGGGTGGTATGTATAATTGAAATTTCAAAAAATATAATGAAACCATTCTCAGAGTACTGAGGATGGTTTTTTTTTAATATTAACGCTATAATTCATTAAACCATGAGCGAAAGGTTGTACATTTTCGACACCACATTACGCGACGGGGAGCAGGTTCCCGGATGCCAGTTGAACACACTGGAGAAGATCCAGGTTGCCAAGGCATTGGAAGAACTAGGGGTCGATATCATCGAAGCTGGTTTTCCCATTTCAAGTCCGGGCGATTTCAACTCGGTGGTCGAAATCTCCAAGGCCGTTACCTGGCCAACGATATGCGCTTTAACGCGCGCAGTTGAAAAAGACATCGATGTGGCAGCAGAAGCTCTAAAATATGCCAAGAAAGGAAGAATCCACACCGGCATCGGAACTTCGCCTTACCACATTAAATATAAACTAAACTCTACCGAGGACGAAATTCTTGAACGTGCCGTGGCGGCTGTAAAATATGCCAAAAAGTATGTCGAGGATGTAGAATTCTACGCCGAAGATGCCGGGCGCAGCGACAATGTTTATCTGGCCAGGGTTATTGAAGCAGTAATTAAAGCAGGGGCAACCGTGGTAAATATACCAGACACCACCGGCTATTGCCTTCCGCATGAGTTTGGTGAGAAAATCAAATTCCTGATGGAAAATGTGAATGGCATTCACAAAGCCATCATTTCAACCCACTGCCACAACGATTTGGGTATGGCCACGGCCAATACCGTTAGCGGAATCCTCAATGGTGCCCGCCAGGTAGAGGTAACCATCAACGGAATTGGCGAACGTGCCGGGAATACCTCGCTGGAAGAAGTGGTCATGATTTTGAAAAGCCGCGAAAAAGAGCTAGGCATTGTTACCAACGTGAACACCAAAAACATTTTCAAGACTAGCCGCTTGGTTTCGAGTTTGATGAATATGCCGGTTCAGCCCAACAAAGCAATCGTTGGAAGGAATGCGTTTGCCCACTCTTCCGGAATCCATCAGGATGGCGTGCTGAAAAACCGGGAAAACTATGAGATCATCGACCCGAACGATGTCGGCATCAACGAATCATCCATCGTTTTAACCGCACGCAGTGGCCGGGCCGCGTTGAAACACCATCTCGAAAATCTTGGGTATAACCTTAAGAAAGAGAAACTCGACTCGGTATATGATGATTTCTTAAAGCTGGCTGATAAGAAAAAGGATATCAAAGACGATGATTTGCTGATGCTTCTTGGAGACATCCGGGGAGAGAACCACCGGATCAAACTCGATTTCCTTCAGGTTTTATCGGGGAAAGAGGTACATCCGATAGCAACCGTCAGGTTAACAATCGCCGGAGAAAAATTCACAGCCACCTCCGACGGCAATGGTCCTGTTGATGCCGCCATTAAAGCGGTTAAACAAATCATCACCCGGCACGTTACTTTAGAGGAGTTTTTAATCCAAACCATCTCGAAAGGAAGCGATGATGTAGGGAAAGTTCACATGACCATTGACCACGAAGGACATTCATTTCATGGATTTGGTGCACACACCGATATCATTACCGCTTCGGTGGAAGCCTTTTTGGATGCAATCAATAAAATACCGGTAGCAAAAAAATGAGATCAGATATGACAGCAAAAACATTATTCGACAAAATTTGGGATGCCCACGTAGTGAAAGAAGTAGAAGGGGGTCCCAATGTATTATACATCGACCGTCACTTCATCCACGAAGTGACCAGCCCGGTAGCTTTTCTGGGCTTAAAAAACAGAGGGTTGAAGGTTTTTCGTCCCGATCAGACCACGGCCACACCCGACCACAACGTCCCAACCGAAAACCAACACCTCTCGATTGTTGACGAGATGAGCCGCAACCAGGTTGAAATGCTTCGCAAGAATTGTGAAGAACATGGCATTACCCACTATGGTTTGGGTAACGACGGACATGGCGTGGTACACATTATTGGTCCCGAACAAGGTTTAACCCAACCGGGTATGACCATCGTTTGCGGCGACAGCCACACTTCAACCCATGGAGCTTTTGGTGCTGTTGCTTTCGGAATCGGAACCAGCGAAGTGGAAATGGTACTGGCCAGCCAGTGCATCATGCAGCCAAAGCCCAAAAAAATGTTGATCACGGTAAATGGAATTTTAAAGCCCAATGTAACCGCGAAAGATATCGTTCTGTATATCATCTCTAAGATTTCAACCAGCGGAGGCACAGGCCATTTCATCGAATTTGCGGGCACTGCTTTTGAGCAGCTTTCGATGGAAGGCAGGATGACTGTTTGCAACATGAGTATCGAATGTGGCGCCCGAGGTGGTTTAATCGCCCCGGACGAAAAAACCATTGCGTATGTCAAAGGCCGCAAATTCGCGCCCAAAGGTGAAGACTGGGATAAAGCCGTAGCCTATTGGAAAACCTTGAAAACCGATGAAGGCGCTGAATTTGATATGGCCTACAATTTCGATGCAGCCGATATTGAACCGATGATTACCTACGGAACCAATCCTGGAATGGGAATAAAAATCAGTGAAAAAATCCCGACCAGCGACGGTTTAACCGGAACCGACAAAGTATCGTTCCAGAAATCGCTTCAATACATGGGATTCAATGAGGGCGAAGCCATTGCCGGAAAACCCATCGACTATGTTTTCCTTGGAAGTTGCACCAACGGTCGGATCGAAGATTTCAGGACTTTTGCAAACTATGTAAAAGGCAAAAAGAAAGCCGATAATGTAGTCGCTTGGTTAGTTCCGGGATCGGTTGCTGTTGAAAAACAGATACGCGAAGAAGGTTTGGTTGAAATACTGGAAGCTGCTGGTTTCGAACTGCGTCAACCCGGTTGTTCGGCTTGTTTGGCCATGAACCCCGACAAAGTTCCGGCAGGCAAATATGCCGTATCGACAACCAACCGCAATTTTGAAGGCCGTCAGGGACCAGGAGCTCGTACGTTGCTGGCCAGCCCACTGGTTGCAGCAGCTTGTGCCATTACAGGAAAAGTGAGCCTTCCGTAGTGATTTATGATTTATTATTGACTATTTACTAATTTTCGCCATGAACAAGCCTTTTAAAAACATTGGCATTCTATAAATAATAAATAATAACTCATAAATAATAACTTCAAAATGGACAAGCTGGAACTTAAGAAACGGACCTACCAATTTGGAAGAAGGTGTTTGAGACTTTGTGAAGCTCTGCCAAATACAAAAATTGGTCGTCATATTGAAGGCCAATTAATCAGGTGTTCAACTTCAGTATCTGCAAATTATCGGGCTGCACTGTTAGCTCAATCTTCTGCCGCTTTTGTAGCTAAATTATCAATCGTGATTGAAGAGGCTGACGAATCGGCTATGTGGTTAGAATTGGTAATTGATGAAGAATTATTAGAGAAAGATAAAGTCAATCCCCTTTTGAAAGAAGCAGAAGAGTTAACTGCAATCTTTGTTAGTTCCCGAAAAACATTGAATACCAAACCAAATAATAAATAATCATTCATAAATAATAAATTCAAAATGATCGATAAATTCATAAAAATAACATCTCCGGCGGTGCCACTGCCCATCGAAAATGTGGATACCGACCAGATTATCCCTGCCCGCTTTCTGAAGGCTGTGGAGCGCAAAGGTTTTGGCGACAATTTGTTCCGTGACTGGCGTTATACCAGCGGAAGCACGCCAAATCCCGAGTTTGTGATGAACAAACCCGAATACACCGGATCAATCCTTGTCGGAGGAAAGAACTTTGGAAGTGGATCAAGTCGCGAACATGCTGCCTGGGCCATCTACGATGCGGGCTTCAAGGTTGTGGTTTCAAGTTTCTTTGCCGATATTTTCAAGGGAAATTCGTTAAATAACGGCTTGTTGCCGGTTCAAGTATCACCCGAATTTCTGGAAGAAATCTTTGCGACCATTGAAAAAGATCCCAAATCGACTTTCACCGTTGATCTCGAAAGCCAAATGTTCACAAACGATACAACCGGCAACCGGTTTGAATTTGAAATCAATCCATATAAGAAAGTTTGTCTGTTGAACGGCTACGACGATATCGATTATTTGGTGGCCATGAAAGAGCAAATTGCGAAGTTTGAACACCCCTAAATCCCCTAAAGGGGACTTTGGGGGACGTGAAAATCTAAAAATTCGTTCTTTTAATTTT
>DAOQAB010000085.1:13884-15993 GCA_035353695.1 Prolixibacteraceae bacterium | reverse complement strand
GCCAGATTAAAGGAATAATCTACGCCCCGCCAGGGAGTAGTTACCTTTTCTGCGTGTGCCCACACGAAGCATAGCAGCAGCGCAAAAATTGATATGTAAAGTTTCCTTTTCATAAATAAATAGGTTAAGTTAATGGTTTAAAACAACTCTTAATCCTTCAAAATTAAGTTGATTTATACCCTTTGACCTGGAATTTTTGCCGTATAAACTGGAATTTTTGCCGAATTTTCTGAATTAATCGGTTTTGTTCCGTTCAATGCCTTGTTGATTGAACCGGTAAGCCTCGATCTTTGAAGCCCGGGTGGATGTAAAAAACCTGCGAAAACCATCTTGCAACTTGCTTCATTCATCGAATATTAATATTTACATTTGTTGGAAACTAACAGCATTTGATGAACTTGAAACTCAAAATCATAGTATCATTTCTGATTTTGACCTTCTTTTTGAAAGTTGGAAAAGCCCAGTTTAATTGTGTTTTTGAACACTTTTCAACCGAGAATGGTTTGTCGCATGGAAGTGTTTCGTCGATGCTTAAAGACCAGAAGGGGTTTATGTGGTTTGCCACCTGGGATGGGATCAATCGTTTTGATGGGGCCACCTTTAAAACGTTTAAACCGAATGATGGAGCACATCCCTACTTTTGTTCAAACCGGATCGAATCAATGGTGGAAGACCTGTTGGGCAATATTTGGATCATGACTTATGATTCGAAAGTGTTTCGGTTGAACCAATTGACCGAAGCATTTGAACCGGTTCTTGCTACTGTTGAGAAGGTCGATAGGCTTGATGTAACTTCCATTGTGCCGGCATTGGGTGGTGATGTTTGGGTTGCAACACAAAATGCCGGGGCGTTTAGGATTATTTCGGATACAGCCACGATGCAGTTTGAAGTAGAGCAATATGCGGAAAATGAAAAATTTTGGGTGCCTGATAACAATATCCGGTTCGTCAAACAAGATGCGTTTCATAACGTGTGGATTAACTCCGGTAAAGGGATTGTTTGCTACGAGAAATCAAAAGAAACCAGCCATTTGGCTCTAAAGGTATTTTCTATCAGTGCAAAAGCCCTTTTTGACAGGAGCGGTATCTCGTCGTTTTATTCGTTTCAGCAGAAAGTTTATTTGGGAACTTCTACCGGGGAACTACTGATTTACGACCTGTCTTCGAATGGCCTTGAAGAAATTTCTTTTCAAAACACCTCTCCGGTAAGTGCAATTGTTCGTGACAATAAGGGAACGGTTTATATAGGCACCTCAGGAAATGGGATTTTTGAATATCAGGAAAGCAGTGGAAAAGTAACCGAACATTATTCCAATCTTCAAATAGCGAATGTGTTGAAGATGTATGTGGATAGCCACAATCTGATCTGGATTGAGACAACCCTGCCGGGCTATTCCATGGTTGATCCTTCCACGAAAAGTTGCCACCATTTTGAACAGGAACTTGATGTAAACCAGGAGATGCGATCTTCGGCACAATGTGGAATTACCGAAGATAAAAACCATACCATCTGGTTGATGCTGAAAGGTGGCGGTTTTGGTTACTACAACCGGTTGACCGGTACGGTGGAATATTTTTACAACAAGCCAGGCGATCCCCGGAGCAAAATTTCAAACTATGTCTATAATTTTTATCTCGATTCGACGAATGTGCTGTGGCTGAGTACCTATTTCAAAGGAATAGAGAAGGTAACTTTCCAGCCCCAGCGGTTCAATTTTACCCCACTTTTGCCGCAGTCGAATTTCACCATTGCCAATGAAGTACGGGCTATTCTGGAGGATTCGAAAGGAATGCTTTGGGTGGCAACAAAAAAGAAGGAGTTGTTTTTGCTCGATCGGAATTTCTCGGTGGTAACCCGGTTCGATCACTTAGCGGGTCAAAAGATCGGAATGGTCTATGCGATGGCTGAAGATACTGAAGGAAATATCTATTTGGGAACTAAAGGAAATGGATTGTGGGTACTTGTCCGGAAGGGATCATTAGAATTTGGGTCGAAGCATTTTCAGCACGATGGTAACAATTCCTATTCCCTTTCAAACGATAATATCTATTCTATTTTGCAGGATCGCCAAAAAAGAATCTGGATAGGTACTTACGGGGGTGGTTTAA
>DAOQAB010000085.1:0-13784 GCA_035353695.1 Prolixibacteraceae bacterium | reverse complement strand
ATTTTGCAGGATCGCCAAAAAAGAATCTGGATAGGTACTTACGGGGGTGGTTTAAACCTGTTCGATAACGGCCGGTTTATCCATAGTGGGAATGAAATGAAAAACTATCCTCAAAAAACGGGAGGCAAAATCAGGCAGATTGCAGAAGATTCAAAAGGAAATATCTGGATTGCAACGACCAACGGGATTGTCATTCTTGATCATTCGATTTCTGCTTCTAACGGTTCCTTCTATTTCTTCAATCCGGAAAGTGGAAATGTAACCGGATTGACCGGTACAGATGTTTACTGGATTTATTGTGATAAGCACGACACGGTTTGGGTGGCTACTCTGGGTGGAGGGCTTGCTCAATTGAAAAAAGATTTTGAAGACGGACAGCCTCTTCAATTTTCGACTTTTACCAAAGCTGATGGGCTACCCAGTGATGTAATCTTGACCATTGTCGGCGATGAAAAAGGAAATCTCTGGATGTCGACTGAAAACGGAATTTCATCCTATAATACCATACAGCAGGTTTTTCGTAACTACAACAGGCACGATGGAATTATCAATTCCGGTTTTTCCGAAGCAGCCTGTGCGGTTCGCAAAGATGGAACTATCTGCTTTGGAGCCAATAATGGTTTGTATCGTTTTAATCCTTTGTTTTTCAAAGAGGATCAAAAGATTGTTCCTCTTGAATTTACCGGATTTCAGCTTTTCAATAAAGAAATGGTTCCAGGAAAGGGTTCTGTGCTGGAGAATACAATTTCTGAAACCGGGAATATCCGGTTGAAATACAACCAGAATAACATTACAATTTTCTGGGCCGGGCTCGATTTCAGTATGAATAATAAAATTCGGTATGCCTGTCAACTAGAGGGATATGACAGCGACTGGCACACGGTTCAGTATCATGGAAGTGCTGGTTACAGCAAGCTTCCTCCTGGGAAATATACCTTTCGGGTAAAGTTTGATAATCCGGACCTTCAAAAACTAAACGGAACGAAATCACTGAAAATTGAGATTCTGCCTCCGTGGTGGAAAACCACCTGGGCTTATATCGTTTATCTTTTGTTGGCTATTACGCTGGTTGAAACTTCCCGAAAAATAGCGACCACAATGATCAGGTTACGGAACAAAGTAGTTATTGAAAAGGAGTTAACCGATATTAAACTCAATTTTTTTACCAATATTTCGCATGAGTTGCGTACCCCGCTAACTCTGATTCTTGGCCCGGTTAATGAAATTAAGGAGAAAGAAACATTGAGCGACAAAGGGAAAACCTATGCCATGCAGATTGAGCAAAATGCCCAACGGTTATTACGACTGGTAAACCGGTTGCTTGATTTTCGGAAAGTTCAGAACGGAAAAATGGAGTTAACGTTGAGCGAGGTCGATATGGTTGAATTTACCAAAGTGAGTTGTCACAATTTCGAAGAACTGGCAATCGAAAAGAATATCCGGTTTTCCGTTCAAAGTACAACTCCTTCAATTTATTGCCAAATAGATGAAGAGAAGATGGATAGTGTGATCTTCAACCTGCTGTCGAATGCATTTAAGTTCACACCCGAAAACGGCTCAATCGAAGTTTCAATTCACAACCATTCTTCTGAAGGAATGGTGACCATCGATATCATCGATTCGGGTATTGGTATATCAAATGAAAACGAAGTTTCTCTTTTCAAGGTGTTTGCAAGCCATTACGATTCTCATCAAACCAAATTGTCGGGTACCGGAATTGGGTTGTCGTTATCGAAAGAACTGGTACAACTACATGGAGGTGAATTGAGTTATCGGCCAACTCCCGGTGGGGGCGCTACTTTTCGTGTAACGTTGAAAACCTCAAAAGATCCAATCGTTACAACCGAACCTGAAAACGGCAACCGTTCTGAAACGGAGCTTGTCACAACTTCTGAAGCAATCATGAAGAGGTCGGTTGTGGCTGAGAGTGTGGGGAAACATGCTTTGCCTCGGGTTTTGGTTGTTGAGGACAACTCCGAATTGCGAAACTTTCTGCGTTTGCAACTCGATGAAGAATACCTTGTTGACGAAGCTGAAAATGGAGCAATCGGTTTGGAAAAGGCGTTGCAGCTTCAACCCGATCTCATTCTTTCGGATGTGTTAATGCCGGAAATGGATGGTATTCAACTGCTCGATAAAATCAAAAACAATTTTGAAACCAGCCATATTCCGGTCGTGTTGCTCACCGCCAAATCGTCGGTCGAGAGCAAAGTTGAGGGGTTGAAATATGGGGCCGATGCTTACATGACCAAGCCATTCAACAGTAATCAACTAAAGGCACAATTAGAAAACCTTTTACATCAACGGGTCTTGTTAAGAGAACACTATACAAAACGGATCGGTGAAGCCGGGAGTCGTGTTCATTTTACGGTTACAGATAAAGATGCCGAATTTTTGAATAAAGTGAGGTCGATTATTGAAGAGGATCTTGCCAATCCCGATTTCAAAGTTGAAGATATTTATAAACAGATCGGCATGGGGCGCAGTAAATTCTTCGACAAACTAAAAGGATTGACCGGGCAGTCTCCCATCGATTTTGTACGGGAATATCGTCTCAACAAAGCGGTAACTCTATTGCAAGCAGGCTGCTATAATGTTACCGAAGCGTCCTATCTTTCGGGCTTTACCGATGCTGGCTATTTCAGCAAGTGCTTTAAAGAGCGGTTTGGCGTTAGTCCATCGCATTATAGCAAAAAGACTTGATTAATTCGATAGCATCATTTCCAGGTCATTGAATGACGACTGTATCTTTTTTTCTTAAAAAATGCTAGGGGAAATATGCTGCTGATATGTCATTAAATTGTTAGTTAATAATTAAATGCACAGAAAGCTATGAAATACCTGTTCGTAATCCTTTTGCTTTTATTTATCCTGTTCCCGTCGGAAGGGAATTGCGAAGTTTTGACCGACGATGTTCAAACGTTAAAAACCCTTTTGAAGGATTTGAAAAGTAATTCCACCGATGATGTTTTTGCGCTTCACTTTCAATCAATAATCGATGTGATTGATGCCAAAGGAACCCTTTCCAGTGCCGATTCAATTTTAATAAAAGGGATGCTCTCGGCTTTTACCTATGGAGCTGTTGCCAATGCCAGTGATATTACATCGTACCTTGACCGAAGCCGGTATCTGGTTATTGCCTGGATATCTCCAACCGATGGGGAAGTTTCTTTTTTTAACCTGCGTTTGCCCAAAGATTGGAATAAAAAGGAAACATATCCGCTTTATGTCGACTTGCATGGGCTGACATCAAAAGCCAATAATCCCATCGATTTTCTCACCTATAACTATCGTTTTCTCCCCGATCAAACCATCGCTTTTGAAGATGGCTATCAAATTGCCCCATTGGCACGAGGAAATCTTTGGTATCAGGGAATATCCGAAACCGACATTTGGGAGGCCATCGATGTAATTGAAAGTCTGGTAAATATCGATCAAACCCGAAAATACTTGGTGGGTCATTCAATGGGTGGATATGGAACATGGTCAATTGCCTCAAAGTCTCCAGAGGTGTGGGCCGCCATTGGAATTGAAGCCGGAGCACTTTGGTATGGTAACAATATGCTCACTGCCGACAAGATTCAACGTCTGAGCACAGTACCGACCTACTTTGTTGTCGGGACTAGCGACGGACTTTATGATATCAATCTGCAAGCTTACAATTTGCTTGTTCAGGCAGGAAATACGAATACGGCTTTCGTAACATTCAACGGAGGACATGAAAAGCTGACACCCAATGTCGAAAATATGTATCTGTGGCTGAGAGAGTTTGTGAATGATGGGTATACGGATGTTAAAAAAATGGATAAAGCAGAAATTAGCAGGTTCCGTATTTTTCCCAATCCGGTTCGGACCGAAACAACGATTCGCTGCAAACTTGAAAGGCCAGGTCTTGTTCAGATGGAGCTATTCGATATCAGCGGAAAAAAAGTTACAACAATCATTAACAGGGAATTGAATTCGGGTGAAACGATCATTCGCTGGAGCAGGGGAGAACTTCGTTCGGGAATCTATACATACACACTTAAAGTTGGGCAACACAAAGAGTATGGAAAACTGGTGCTTTTTTGATTGGATTTGTCAGCGATTGAGATAGGAGACAATATCCAATAGTAATTCCAGTAATTTTTATTTAATTCTTTCGATATTTTTTCGATTCACGAATAGGTATGCCACATAAACCAAATTCTCTTTTATTTCATAAAAGATGGTTGTTTGCTGGCTCATTACCGCTTTCCTAAGTCTTTGGTTGTAATTTGAAATTGGAAACAGGAATGGATTTTGGACAATCAAATCAAGGTACTTGCCTAATTTCTTTTTAAAATTGGCAACCTCTCCTTTTTGTGTCCACTGATGATTAAGGTAGTCGAGGATTTCTTCAAGGTTTCGGATTGCTTCTTCTGACCAAAAGATTTTATATTCCATATTTTCTTTTCACTTCATCGTGTGAAATTGTTCTTCCCTGGTCAATGTCGAGTAACCCTCTTTCAATTCCTTTTTTCTGTATATCAGTAAGGTCATCCCACCAGTCGTGATCATTCGATTTTGAGTCTTTCACGACTTTAAGATATTCTATAATATCTTGGTCATCAAGTTTTGTGAGCCATTCGATTAGTTCCAGTTTTAAGGCTTCGTTTCCCATTTTTTATTTCAAAGTTACAATTTTTTCAAAAATGTTTTTTTAAATTTTAAATTCTGCTAAGTTGGGATGGAGGTACTCAAAAAAGAAGAGCGCCTTTTCAGCGCCCTTCAAATCTTATTTTGCATTTATCGAAAACTCTTGTCGTATGTCTGCCGATGAACTTCCGATCAGGATTTTGAATTCACCGGGTTCGAGAACCCACTGGTGTTTAGCCGGGTCGTAATAGGTAAATGCATCGCGGCTCAGATCAAACGGAACGGTTTTGGTTTCACCTTTCTTCAAAAATACTTTTTCAAAAGCTTTTAACTCTTTCACCGGACGGGGCAATGAACTTTGTACATCCGAGACATAAACCTGTACGGCTTCAGCGCCATCCATATTTCCGGTATTGGTAATGTCGATCGAAAATTTCAGATCCTGCCCGTTGATTTCAGTGGCTTGCGGTACGGCTTTCTCATATTCAAACGAGGTGTACGATAGACCGTATCCAAACGGGAAACGGGGTTTTACGCCACTTTTGTCATAACCACGATATCCAACAAAAATACCTTCGGTAAATTCAACGTTCAGATCTTTATCGTCGTCCCAATAACTTTTGTAGGTTGGGTTATCTTCCAGTTTCGTTTCGAATGAGACCGGCAGTTTCCCTGAAGGATTGGTGAGTCCGAAAATAATTTCAGCAACAGCTGTTGAACCTTCCGAGCCTGGGTACCATGCATGGATCAGTGCTTTGGTTTTATCAATCCACGGATTCATATCGACATTTCCACCGGCATTCAGTACCACTATGGTATTGGGGTTTACACTTTCAATATTCTGAATTAATTCATTCTGTTTGAACGGCATTTCGAAGCTACGGTCTGATCCTTCGCTTTCGTTTTCGTTGCTGAAACCTACACAAACAATGGCCACATCGGCTTTTTTGGCAGCCTCAAGCGCTGTAGCCAGATAAGTCTCCGGACCGGCTTCTTTTCCCTGTCGTTTCTGATCTGCCAGACGGATAATGGCATCGCCGCCGGCCTGGTAATATTCTACAACAATCTTATACTCTTTTCCTTTTAGAAAATCGCCTTCGTATTTGCGAATGGTTTCTCCCTGGTTTTGCCATTGTTCAATCACCAGTTTGTCGTCGACATAGAGTTTGTACCCATCGTCTCCAGCCAGCCCAAGCCAGTATGAACCGCTGACCTCGGGTGAGAAGTAGCAGGTAAAACGGGTCGAAAAATCTTCTGCAGGAATTGCATCCGATTTCATCCGGTTCAACTCAAGGTTTAGCTTGTCGAAGGTTTTGGTTTCAATAATATTCCCCTGAAGCTTGGTGCCTTTGTAAAATTCGGCAACAACGCCTTTTTCTTTTACCCCATTCTTTTTAATGTAGAAATCGTAATTGTCGAAAAAGCCTTTGGGCAGGCGTTCTCCGGTATAAACTCCTTTGGAAAAGGTCACCGAAACATTATTTCCGGCAATTTTTTGAACGGCTTCATACACGGAAACAGGATGAACCGGATCGACATAGGAACTTCCGCCGCCACCGGTGACCGCCGGATAGCCATTGGGGCCAATCACTGCAATTGTTTTAATTTTCTGTGGGTCGAGCGGAAGGAATTTGTTTTCATTTTTCAAAAGAACCATACCGCCGCGGGCTGCGTCGAGGGCGGTTGAATGAATTTTGGCAGAGTCAACGTTGAAACCTTCTGCAATATTGGGCTTTTCGAGAAAACCAAAACGTACATAAGCGTTTAGAATTCTTCTGATTTTCTCATCAATTACTTTTTCATCCAGCTTTCCGCTTTTGATTGCCGTAATCAACGTGTCGGGGTTCATCAGTTTACCGGAAGGCATTTCGATATCGAGACCGGCTTTGGCGCAGGCAATTCCATCGTAGGTTGAAACCCAGTCAGACATTACGAAGCCATCGAATCCCCACTCCTTTTTCAAAACCTGATTGATCAGGTAATCGTTTTGTGAAGCATGAATGCCGTTAACAAGGTTGTAGGAGGTCATGACGGAGGCCACTTTCCCTTCCTGAACCGTTGTTTTGAAAGCGGGCAGATAAATTTCCTGAAGGGTTCGCTCGTCCATATTGGATGAAACTTTGTTTCGTTCAAAATCTTGATAGTTTGCGGCATAATGTTTTGCAGTGGCCATTACCCCTTCGCTTTGCATTCCAAGAGTATAACTTGCTGCAATTTTCCCTGCCAGAAAAGGATCTTCTCCAAGGTATTCAAAATTTCTGCCACAGAAGGGGGCTCGGTGAATGTTCATGGCCGGGCCTAGCATGATATGGACGTTTTTTGAACGGGCTTCGCAACCTATGGCATCACCAACTCTTTTGGCTAAATTTTTGTCGAATGATGCAGCCAATGTAATACTGGCAGGGTAAGCGGTTGATGGTCCCGGGTTTCTTACGCCAACAGGGCCGTCGGCCATGCGTATTTCAGGTATTCCAAGCCTTTCAATACCTCTGATGTAGAAGCTTTTGGTGCCTCCAATGAAATCAACTTTTTCCTGAAGGGTCATTTGTTGGATTAGTTTGTCGACATTCGTTTTTTTGTCAGATGTTGATGAGCAGGAAATTAAAAAGATAAGGCTCACCATTAACATGGATTGAAAAAGGTTTTTTCTCATAGTATTCTTTTTAGTTTGAAGTAAAGATAGAACTTCAACCCGCAAAAAAAGGAATCATTTACTACATCAACAACTCATCAACGACAGAAAAATTGGCGAAAAGAAGGAAAAATGAATGGAAAACAAGTTGTCTGATTAATATAATTTAAGAGGTTTGTGTTGTGTTTGTTTAACAAAAAACTTGAAAAAACATTCCCGAAATACCTGTTCGACACCATTTTTTTGATATTGATCAAACACCTTGTTATTTAGTGTTTTGGAACGTAGATTTTATTTTTCTTTACAGTGGTTTTTGATTAGAAAAATTGAGATGGAAATTACATTTAATTTTGACAAGGTTCATAAAATCTTGTACAAGCGCTATTCCGGAGAAATTACCTATACCGATTTTGAGTCTTCCTGGATGGAAGTAATACGTCAAAGCAATGCTCATTTTGAGGCGAGGGGCTTTTTGTTGGATTACACAAGGGCCGATATGACGACTTTGACTAATGAGGTGAACAAAATTGCTGAATTTTTTCATTCTCATCTTTCACTTTTTGGGAGCAAAAAGATTGCCTTTATTGCATCAACACCCGAACAAATCGTGATACCGATGCTTTTACACGAATATGATCTAAATTATCAGTCAAGGTCTTTTTCTACCGTTGAAGCTGCTGAAAAATGGATCATTGAATGATTTTCCAGGAGAAATGGCTCTTTTATAAGGACGTGCTTCTTCCATTTGCCTTTCCTATGCTGTTTATTCAAACAATTAATTTTCTATTTTAGTCGCTGTTATTATCATATCTTTTAAAAAATTAAACTTAGCAGTCATGAATCAAATTTTCTTTCGTAAGTTTTTTACTATCATCCTATTGCTTTTTGGATACTTTTCTTACGGATCAAATCCTCAAACTCCGGTTGAAAAATATGGCCAATTGAAAATTGAAGGTACAACCATTGTTGGGCAAAATGGGGAACCGGCACAATTGACCGGAATGTCTTTTTTCTGGAGCCAATGGATTGGGAAATATTATAATGACAAGTGTGTTGACTGGCTAGTTTCTGACTGGAAATGTTCGGTGTTGCGGGCTACTATGGCCGTTGGGCACAAGGGTTATGCAACACATCCACGAAAGGAACAGAAAAAAATTGAAACGGTTGTTGATGCGGCAATCCGGGATGGAATTTATGTTATCATTGATTTTCATGAACACAATGCTGAGAAATTTTTGAATGAAGCCAAGACTTTTTTTGGGGATATGGCAAAAAAATATGGAAATCAGCCTAATGTGATTTACGAGATTTATAATGAGCCGCTGAAGGTTTCCTGGTCGAAGGTTGTCAAACCTTATTGCGAAGAGGTAATAAAAACAATCAGGCAATACGATCCGGATAACATTATTATTTGTGGTACTCCAACCTGGTCGCAGGATGTGGATGAAGCTTCGCTCGATCCTATTAAGGTTGCCAATATTGCTTATGCCCTTCATTTCTACTCAGGGACCCATACGCAGTGGCTGAGGGATAAAGCCGAACTTGCCATGAAAAATGGATGTTGCCTGTTTGTTTCTGAATACGGCACAACTGATGCCAACGGTGACGGCAAGGTTTATGCCGATGAAACCAGGAGATGGTACGATTGGATGGATAAATACCACATCGGTCATTGTAACTGGTCGGTTGCCGACAAAATAGAATCTTCATCGGTATTGCAGAATGGTGCATCGGCCAAAGGCGGATGGCTCGATTCCGAAATTAAACCTTCTGGATTGCTGGTCAAGACTGAATTGGTGAAGAAATATCACGAAATGTTCCAATAAAATTTAATGCGATGAATGAGAAAATTCGTGTTTCAACAATAGCCAGGATGATCGATCATTCGATTCTGCATCCCACCTATTCTGATATCGATTTGGAAAGGGAATGTAAGCTGGCAAAAAAATATAAAGTTGCAACCGTCTGTGTGAAGCCTTGCCATACAAAGTTGGCTTCGGTTGCGTTGTGGACTTCTGATGTGGAGGTCTGTACGGTTGTCGGTTTTCCTCATGGGAACAGTACCATCGACATCAAGTTGAAAGAGGCTCAGGAAGCTCTGTTTTTGGGCGCTTCAGAAATTGATATGGTTGTCAATATTGGAAAAGTGTTGCAAAAGGATTGGGCTTATGTGGAGAGAGAAATTTCGGAAGTAAACCAAGTTTGTGTCTTCAATGGAGCTATCCTGAAAGTGATTTTTGAAACTGATTTTCTTCCCGAAGATGAATTAAAGATAAAACTTTGTGAGATTTGCAACCGGGTTAAGGTGGCTTTTGTGAAAACTTCAACTGGTTATGGATTTAAGAAAAACGAAGCAGGAACCTACTTTTACGACGGAGCAACCGATCATGATCTGGAGCTTATGCGCGAACATTGTTCCCCGGAGGTTCAGATTAAGGCGGCGGGAGGAATTCGTACGTTTGATGATGTTATGCGGGTAAGAAAACTGGGTGTGACACGGGTTGGTGCTACGGCTACAGCAGCCATTCTGGAAGAAGCAAAACGCTTTTTGAAATGAATACTTTTGTCGTGGTGGCTGTTGCCGTTTTAAATCTTTTCATTGCGGTTACCTATTGTGTTATGATGGTTAAAAAGAAATCAAAACCCGCGTTGGCAATGTGGTTTTTCTTTTCCATCGCTGTGGGTATTAGCTTGGTAACCTATCTAAAGGAAGGGGATTATCATTTTTTTGACAATGTGCTCAATTTTCTGGACCTGTTTTTGACGGTTTTTGTTACCATTGCCATTTTGGTGCTGGGTGACAAAAGTACATGGTTTAATAAATTTGATGTAGGATGCCTGATTGCGGTGTTGTTGATTGTATTTTCCTGGGCGATTTTTCAGGATCACTGGATGACAAATATTGCGGTTCAGGTAATAATGGTTATTTCTTATTTTCCGGTGGTGAAAAGGATGCTGAAAAGCAAGGAAAATACAGAACCCTTTTTGGTCTGGATTGCCCTGATGCTTGCACCTATTGTTTCCCTTTTGACCAGTAAAGGCGAACTGGCAGCCATTTATGCGATACGGGCTATTGTTTGCACCGGTTTATTATTGGCTCTGATGATTCGGATTGAGTGGAAAAAGAAAAGTGCGATGCAGCTTGTGCCGGAAGAATTGATTGTTGAGAATGAAAAATAGAAGTTTCATATTGCTTATGCGTTCGATCGGGATTGTTCGTTTGATCCTGGTGCTTCTGTTGCTGTTGCCTGCATCTTTCCTGTTGCTTCGTCCTGGCGATTACTCGGGCAGATTAAAGATTGAGCGTGTTTCTACCGTAAAGCGGAAATCTTTTATTGGATATCATTTTCTGAAATGCAGGCAGCAAATTGTTGATTGTCTGAAAAATAAAAAGTCATATAAAGATCGATCCAGCCTTTTTGGAGAAAAGAATAACATCCTTTTTGAAAATCAATGTAAAAGCTTTCTCGTTTTCAAAGAAAAGCTTTCCTCTTTTTGGTCAATCATTCAATTTAGCTTAAAACATGATATGGAAGAGTTGATGATGGCATAACAACGTTGTGTTAGTTATTTCATAATCAATTTTAAAATTAAATGTCATGAATAGAATTTCAGCCAAAATAGGTTTTTGGTCTGCCTTGGCCATGTTGGTTACCTTTATGATCTGGATTGTTAGTTTTGTAGGTATTTCAGCTACGTCTCCCTTGTTCTTTTGGACCGATCTTGACCATTACCTGGAGTATTACCGGTCGAACAACCAATTTTTTCAGAATCTGGCAAAATCGGCCATGTTCATTTTTGGTCCGATATATCTGCTATTGATAAATAGTTTCCACGATTTGAATTCAACCAGTGAGAGAAGAACGCTGAGCCGGCTGGGGCTTCTTTTCGGACTGGCTTTTGCCATGTTGTCGTGTGCCCATTATTTTGTGCAGTTGAGTTCTGTCAGGATTAATCTAAACAGAGCTGTAACCAGTGGAATGGAATACTTCCTTCAAGCCAATCCTCTTTCGGTGATGACTTCAATTGACATGCTGGGGTGGACTTTCTTTTTTGGACTTTCCACTTTTTTCATCGCCTTGTCATTGGAAGTGAAATCCCGTCAGGGTAAGTGGATTCGAACAGGCTTCCTGTTGAATGCCACTTCCTGTTTTTTGGCAATGGTTGGTTATCTGTTTCAAATCGATCTGTTAACCTTCATTGGCGTGAACCTGGTAGTTGGCGGAGCAATGATCATTGTTTCGTATGCTTCTGCCAAATTTTTCCATCAACTCCGATGAGGATCTGATGTACTGAAAGGCTTTTGGCTGGTTTGGCATCAGTCAAAAGGCCTTTCTGTTATCTGTCAATTGGTTTGGGTGAAGGGGTCTGGCCATTTTCAGTCTATTTGTCAGAAGTGGGAACCTAAAATCTGACACGATTAACTGGTTTCATTATTTTGGTGTGTCAATTTTGCATAAAAAACATTGGTAGAAGCCATGGCATAAAGATTGATAATTTGCCTCCCGTAATTGAAGAATAATTAAAAAACATTACAATATCATGGGAAAAATTATAGGAATAGATTTAGGGACAACCAACTCGTGTGTTTCAGTGATGGAAGGTAGCGAGCCTGTGGTTATACCAAACAGTGAAGGCAAACGTACTACACCTTCTGTAGTTGCTTTTGTTGAGAACGGGGAGCGTAAAGTAGGCGATCCTGCAAAAAGGCAAGCGATTACCAATCCTCACAAAACCATTTACTCGATTAAGCGGTTGATGGGTGAGTCATACGATAAATTGGGAAAAGAAATTGCCCGGGTTGCTTATGATGTTGTGAAAGGCGATAACAATACCCCTCGTGTAAAAATTGACGATCGCCAGTATTCCCCACAGGAAATTTCTGCAATGGTTCTTCAGAAAATGAAGAAAACGGCGGAAGATTATTTGGGGCAGGAAGTGACCGAAGCCGTAATTACCGTGCCTGCTTACTTCAACGACTCTCAGCGTCAGGCGACCAAAGAAGCAGGCGAAATTGCCGGTTTAAGCGTTCGCCGTATCATCAACGAACCTACTGCAGCTGCGTTGGCTTATGGCCTCGACAAGATGCACAAGGATATGAAAATTGCGGTGTTTGACCTTGGCGGAGGTACGTTCGATATTTCGATCCTCGAACTAGGCGACGGCGTTTTCGAAGTAAAATCAACCGATGGGGATACACACCTTGGCGGTGACGATTTCGACGATGTAATCATCAACTGGCTGGCCGATGAATTTAAAAAAGAAGAAGGCATAGATCTTCGTCACGACCCAATGGCATTGCAACGCTTGAAAGAGGCTGCAGAAAAGGCAAAGATTGAGTTGTCGAGTTCAACAACCACGGAGATCAACCTGCCATACATCATGCCGGTTAACGGTATTCCAAAACACTTGGTTAAATCGTTGTCGCGTGCAAAATTTGAACAATTGACTGATCATCTGATCCAGGCAACCATTGAACCATGCCGCAGGGCTGTTAGCAATTCTGGATTTTCAACCAGCGATATCGACGAGGTAATCCTCGTTGGAGGTTCAACCCGTATCCCGGCTGTTCAGGAGAAGGTAAAAGAGTTCTTTGGAAAAACTCCTTCAAAAGGGGTAAATCCAGATGAAGTTGTTGCTGTTGGTGCTGCTATTCAGGGTGGTGTATTAACCGGTGAAGTAAAGGATGTGCTGTTGTTGGATGTTACTCCGCTTTCGTTGGGTATTGAAACAATGGGCGGTGTAATGACCCGTTTGATTGAGGCGAATACAACCATTCCAACCAAGAAAACCGAAACATTTACCACGGCTGCTGATAATCAGCCTTCGGTTGAGATCCATATTTTACAGGGAGAACGGCCAATGGCTGCTGCCAACAAAACCATCGGGCGTTTCCACCTCGACGGGCTGCCACCAGCACCACGTGGTATACCTCAAATTGAAGTAACCTTCGACATTGATGCCAATGGGATTCTTCATGTAAGTGCCCGTGATAAGGCTACCGGAAAATCGCAAAGTATCCGTATTGAAGCTTCCAGCGGTTTGAGTGATGCTGAAATCAAGAGGATGAAGGAAGAGGCCGAAGCCAATGCAGAAGCCGACCGTCAGGCAAAAGAACGGGTCGACAAGCTGAACCAGGCTGATGCCCTTATTTTCCAGACTGAAAAGAACCTGAAAGAGTTTGGAGACAAATTGCCGGCAGACAAAAAAACTCCGATCGAAGAGGCATTGAAGAAACTGAAAGATGCCCATGCTCGTCAGGATTTATCCGCTATTGATGCAGCTTCGGCAGAACTGAACAATGTATTCCAGTCAGCTTCACAGGAAATGTACAATGCTCAGGGTCAACCGGGCGGACAAACTGGCCCTCAGGGTGGACAACAGGCCAATCCCAACCAGGGACCTCAGGGCGGACAAGGTGGACAGGACAGTGAAGTAACCGATGTTGACTTTGAAGAGGTAAAATAATATTGCTAACGCTTTAAAAACAAACAATAGTGGCCACTCTTTCGAAAGGAAGGGTGGCTTTTTTTTG
>DAOQAB010000084.1:4549-16049 GCA_035353695.1 Prolixibacteraceae bacterium | reverse complement strand
TTCATGGGCCATCGACCAGATATTCCCCATCATGCCATTACACCGGTTGGAAGAAAAACCGACAATCAATACAACACTTCAGGATATCACCTGCGACTCAGATGGAAAAATTGACAACTTCATATCAACGAAAAATGTTTCGTATTACCTGCCGCTTCACAAGCTGAAAACCAGCGAATCGTATTATATCGGAGTTTTTCTGGTTGGCGCTTATCAGGAAATACTGGGAGACCTTCACAACCTGTTTGGTGACACCAATGCCGTACATATTTCGGTTTCTGAAAAAGGATATCATATCGATCAGGTAATTGATGGAGAAACGGTTGCCGAAGTGCTTGACTATGTTCAGTACAGTGCCAAGAAACTGGTCCGCACCGTTGAAACCTGGGTAACCACTTCAGTAAAACAGGGTAAAATTACGGCTGCCGAAGGGAAAGAGTTCCTGTCGAATTACCGCTCAGGATTGTACGGATATACCTATCTGGAATAAAAGCCCTTAGGGTTGTACAACGATTGATCAACAAGCTAAATTTCTTAAATAAAAAAAGGAATATTGGAAGGATGGAGACCCATTCTTCCAATATTCCTTTTTCTCTATTCTAATTTGTTCCCTATTTTCTAATTTTTAATTCTTTACCCGAATACTGAACGATTTCAACTTGTTTGGCCGGTTCAATACCGGTTCCATTTTTCGTAGTTACCCAAACAACCCGAAACGTACGCTCTTTCAGCATTCCGGGAAAATCACCCTTTCGTTCACCAATGGTCAACGTTTTATCCGCTTCGTTCCATTTCATGGCGATGGTCGCATACTTGCCCTGTTCGTAATTGTAGGTGTCGTTTTCATCCTCATAAAGGACGAAACTGGCATCAGCTCCGGTATAAACACGGAGTTCAATCGGGTCGGCAACTTTTTCGGTAGCATATTGCAGATAAGGTCCCATTGGGACAATCGACCCGGCTTTGATGTAAAGCGGAAGGGTTTCAATAGGAGCAGATGCGGTAATGGTTAGCCCGCCCGGAATCAGTTTTCCAGTCCAGAAATCATACCAATTGGCCGACTTTGGAAGATATACGTTCCTTACCTTTTTGATTGACTTACTATTGGGCAAACTGTATAATTGTTCGGTTACCGGATTTACCAGAAATGCCGGGCCAAACATATACTGATCGGGGATGGATTGAATATTGGCATCGTCCCTGAAATCGAAAGCCAGCGAACGCATGATGGTATAGCCTTCGGAGGTTACTTTCCACGAAAGCGAATAGATATAAGGCATTAACCGGTAACGCAAATTGTCATATTTCAAAAGGATTGATTTGGTTGCAGCATCCCAATTATCGGAGAACATGGCCCTCTCGCCTTTCCCATGGATCCTGAAAATTGGGCTGAATGTCCCAAACTGGAACCAACGGGTAAATAACTCGCGGTTTACCGGAGCCGTCCAATCGGGAGCCGTCCAATGATAATGATAACCACCTATGTCGGAAGTCCAGTACGGTGTACCGGATGCGCAGGCATTAATTCCTTGTGGCACCTGGTTCCGAAAAGAATTCCAGGTACAGGTAATATCCGACGACCACAAGGTAGCAGCATTTCGTTGCTGGCCGGCAAAAGCCTGGCGAATAAGGAAGAAAGCCCGCTTGTTTGGTATGTCTTTCCGCCAGTTGTTGTACAAACCGGTTGAGTGCATCAACGAAAAAGTATTAAAATAGTCGATACCACGGCCTATGGCAAAATGACTTTGACGTCGCAAGTCAAAATAATTATCTACTCCGATGTTCCCGTTATCAGGCTCACATTGGTCAACCCACCAGGCATCCCAGTTGTAGCGTCCAATGAGGCTGTCATTAGCCTGTTTCCAATAGAGATCGCGTGCCTGAGGGCTGTGCGCATCGTAATAACTATCGACGATATTGGTGAAAACATTCGTCCACTGAATATCGGTCATTCCTCCAGAATGACACATCTGATCGTAAGTTGCTGTTCCTTTAGAAAATACCGGCCAGATTGAAATCATGGCATGAAGGTTTGCTTTGTGCAGTTCTTCAACCATTGCTTTTGGATCGGGGTAGCGTTCGGGCCACATCACATGCGAGCCAATTACGTTCGGTTCCCAGTAAAACCAGTCTTGTACAATCACGTCGACAGGGATTTTGTTGTTGCGATAGTTGTCTTTTACGCTCAATACTTCAGCCTGGCTTTTGTACCGGTCCTGCGATTGGAACAAACCAAATGCCCATTTACCATACATAGGCGCCTGTCCTGTGGCTGTACGATAAGATGAAATGATTTTGTCAAAATCGGGACCATAAATAAAGTAATAATCAACCATGTTACCACTTTCCGAAACGTACTTGAACTGGGTATTCCCGGCCTCTGCTCCATAAAAATTTGAAATAGAATAGTTATCCCACATCAATCCGTAACCTTTGGTAGAGAGAAGAACCGGTATCGCGCCGGTCATGTATTTGATGGCCATATCCTGGTTGCGGCCTTTGTAATTTATCGAAAGGGAATCCTCGGGATGGCAACCCAAACCATAAAGCGCTTCGTCGGCAGGAGAGTTAAAAATTGAAGTACAATTGTATGTTTCAATTCCGGCAATGGTCGCTTCAGTCATGGTTTTACCTTGTGAACCATCTTCACTCAAAATAACATTCCCGTTCAGATTGGTGTACTTAATCGAGTTATTTTGCTTATTAATGATCACATTCAACATTGATGTGGCAATAACAATTACATCCGGTTTTTCACTAACAGTGAAACCCGGTGTAGCTTTCCATTCATTATTAACTACCAGTGAAGGTTTATCAAGGAAAAGAGGTAATGTTGTGTATTTCACCTCAATCAAATTATCCATACATATTTTTACCTTCATCAATCCTTTATCGAGTGTGCAGGTTACCCCGTCTTTTTCTTTCACATAAGAGACAACCGAGGCCTGAACCGTTCCATGCAGGATTGTAATGGCAATAATCAACCATATGAACCTGATTGCTAAAATAACCTGTTTCATCAATTTCATTTTTTAAGTTTTAAAAGCTTTAGTACCTCCCTTTGCCGGGATTTTATGACTATGTAAAAATGGACTTTTTTTGTTTTGTTTCAATCAAAGCAACCGCGCAAAATGTTTCAAATACATGCGCTGAATGACAAAAAAGAAACACCCGTTTAGTGTGATGAAGTAAGAACCGATGAATTTAAGCCGATCGGATACCATTGAAATATCGGAATTATTTAGTTCAAACAGACCGGCCAGCCACTTCATGAACAAATGTCTCGAGGTACATGGTCAAAGGATAGAGTTTTTCGTCGTACCACAACGAAGCAAAGTAAAGCCCGATGGGTGCGGCAGTCAAACCTTCTGACCGATATCGCCTATCGAGCCAGCCAATGCCTTTTTCTACATTTTCAGTGAAAGATGAACGTTGCAAGGCAGTAACCGCTAATGATGTTTCTTCCATGGTGCCTGCAATGTCTTTATCGCCGCCCCAGCTACCGTCTTCATTCTGAACAGATACTAAATAATGCTGAGCCCGTTCAACCATCCATTTTATTTCATTCCTGTTTTTCATCCCAGACAGAAAATGATCCTCGACCTCCAACAGATAAGAACAAACTCGTGCCGTTCCATACACCCGATTGTGATGATCGGGATGGTTTTGATTGCCAAACCACAACGGAATCCAGGAACCGTTTTCCTGCTGGTGATTTAGCAGAAACTTGGTACTGCGGACTACGGCCTTCCGATATTTCTTCAACTTCTTTTCGGATGTATGATATTTGAGCCTTTCCACCGATTTAGACAAAGCCAGCAGGGCGTGTCCTGTCAAGTCGGCACTGCTCTGGTCGAAAGGCAATTTTCCCCAGCCCCTCGAAAAGGTAGGGAAACCTCCATCACTATTTTGAAGCTTCAACAACCAGTCGCACCCATTTTCAATGGCTCTGTTTACGTTGCTGTCCGATTGATCCGCAAGGATCATCAAAGCAAGGATAACTCCCGGAGTATCGTCGCCATCGGGCACCGAACCGCTGAAGCTGGTCCATCCCCACCCTTCGGGCGAAGTTCCGTTGAACGGATGAACCGTTTGGTTCTGAATCTCCAGCAAATGAAAGATAATCTGTTTTCGTTCTTCCAAAGAAAAACAAGTATCGGCTACATTTTTTAATGCCTTTATCGACAAGGTGGTAACCCAGGTCGAAAGATCAATATCGATAGGCCAGCTACCATCGGCACGCTGGGTGCGTTTCAAAAATTCAATTCCTTTATCCACCACCCGGTTATCCCGGTATCCGGCTTTAATCAGGCTAAGGGAAACAAAGGCCGTAAGTGGAATGGCTTCAAGAAACCCTCCGCTTTCGGGCATCAATGCTTCCAGTTTGCGAAGAGAAGGTTTAATCGCTTTCTGACGGATTACCCGCAATTGCCACCCCTGTTTCTTCTGTTTAAATACGGCAATCCCAACAGCGACGAGTGCTGGAATAGCATAACTGACCACATTCAGTTTCAAAAAACGATAGAAAGAACGGGGCAACAACGCCAACTCAAAAGGGAGTTGAGGAACCGGTTTAAAGGCATCTTTTTCAGGAATACCACACAAAGCACACATCGCCAGGATGGGCACCGAAAAAGTATAGTCGGTTTGATAGAAATCGAGAACATTACGGGCCATTTTTCCCGAAGAAATATCGATTTTATTCAACCGCAAATAGTCAACCAGATTTTCATAAACCTGAACAGAAAAAGCAGTAACCTTGCGGTTTACATGAAGTGCAGCCAAACAGAGCAAGCTGGTGCTGATGTTGCTCTGGCTTTCGGGCGTATCGCCAAAACCACCATCCGAATTGGCATTTTTCACCAGCCAGTCAACCCCCTTTTCAATTTCAACACGAAGATTCCCGCCATCATAAAAATGAAATGCGGTAACCGAAACAGCCACCCCAAGAGCGCTGGAGGAGAGTTGCCCTTCCCAGTAACCATCGGGGTGCATTTCCGACTTTAAAAGAGCAATCAGCTCGTCTCTTCGTTGCTTGGAAAAATCACTTGTCATGACAAAAAATTTAAGTACCGGTTGTTACACGTCATTTTTTACCAGACCGAAGTCAGTGCCAGCAACCCATAAAAAGTATATTCCAGATCGCGGGTCAAATCGCCATCGCCGGAAAGAAAAGCCCCATCAGAGAATTGAGATTCAACAAACTGAATAGCAGAGGGTGCATACAACCTCCGGTCGATACCACAATGTTTCATTGCAAACAGGGCCACTGCCGTAGAAAGCAGATCGGCATTGCTTACATGAGGATAAATTCGAAAGCCGCTGTTTCCGGTAAAATAACCAGAAATCAACCTCATCTCCTCCTCAAAAGGCTCGCCCAACTGACATTTCAGAATAAGCACCGAAAACAACTCCGAAATTGGCATTGCTTCGTTCACCGTGATTTTCTTTATGATACGGCGGGCTTTACGAACCAATAGGCTGGGATGACCAACCAACGTCTCAACAACCAGCATGGTAAGAAAACTATTGTACGAAACCTGAAGGTAGTCCTTATTGGAAAAAAAACGGCTCACAATCCGGATGGCTTTTCCCCACTGCTTTTTATGTTTTTTCAGAAAAAAAGATTCCATGATCAACAAAGCACACCGATCCGCATAAGAACAAGTGGAAAGATCTCTGTTTTGCCGCACATATTCCTTTAACCGCACAAGTTGGTCCGTCAGTTCTAAGCCCGAAGCAATCAGGAAACCAAAAAAAGAATAGTATGGATCGGAACTTCCATCCCGGTTTTTGAACCCGCCATCTGAGTTCTGACTATTGGAAACAAATAGTACAAGCTCATCGTACGACTTGGGAGACAATATCACTCCAGTCCCAGAGAGTTGATCAATAATCTGATGAATGATGGGTTCCGTAGATTTCATCCAGATTATCGTTTAAAAAATGCGCCCATCATCACTAGCAATCCCAGTCTCATTTTTAAGTTCGAAAGAGCGTTCATGGATTGATAAGCCCGGGTTATATAGTCGTTCAGATAATTCTCGGCTTCCTTTTCAATTTCAAACTGAATAATCAGCTCTCTTAAATTATCCGGAGTTAACGATAACGAATGATGTTGCAGCCGACTCAATAAAAACGGGAAATCGGAGGGGTTAAGTACGCCTGTTTCATGTTGAAACTCCTGCAGGTCGTCACCTATTTGGTATGCGATTCCAAAATAGTTTGCAAATATGGAAAGAGACTCCAAATCTGCTTGAGAAGCTCCTCCTGCAATTGCTCCCAACAGCAACGAAACCTTGATTGCTGAACCGGTTTTTAAACTGAATACCTTCAACAGTTTTTCGGTTGGCAACACCTGCCCATCGCGCGACTGGAGCAAATCGTTTCCCTGCCCTAAAGCAGAATCGACATGAGCATTGGCCAGTACCAGCAAGATTTGTGACAGTTTCGACGGTTCGAGATTTAGCCCGGCCAAAACCTGGTAACCTTTTCCAACCAGCAAATCACCCACATTGATAGCAACCTCTATGCCTTCCCGCACATGAAGTGTCTTTTTTTGATATCGGGAATCGTCGTGGTCCTCTATGTCATCGTGAATAAGCGAAGCTTTATGAAAACATTCGATCACAAAAGCCAATGAATCAGCAACCGGCTCAGCATAACACACAGCATACGCACTGTATGCCAATAAGGTAAGCAACGGACGCATCCGGTGTCCACCATCCAGTATGGACTGTAAGGCAAATTCCGAAGTCCTGTCACCGGAGAGAAAATAGGTTGAAAGTTGTTCTCTCGTAAAAAGCCGTTCCAGGTGATCTTTCAGTTTTGAAAGAGAAACAGGTACCAACTGTTCACAACAATGATGACTGGCAATCTCCTGCTTGAGCCATTTCAAATCGACCTGAGTATCGACACAACCATTGCTCAGCAACGGTATTCCCATTACCGGCACGCCCGACAAAGCCACGGGGTTGAACGATTTTTGCAGTGTTTCCATACAACTTACGCCAATCACGGCATCCACTGCCCCTTCTTCGATCAACGAAACAGCCATCGTAGTTCCTTCGGCAACCAGCGTGGTATACCCCAGTGAAGCCGCCAATTCGATCAGTTCATCGATGTTACACTGTTTACACCCGGCACAAAGCAGGCCAAACTCATCGGTTATAGCCTTGCAACTTTCCCGGTTTCTCAAACATTGAGGCAAAAGCAATAACCGCCGGTCGAAAGGCACCGCCTCAACAACCGGCCGCCAGATTTCGTTTCCACAGTTAACCATCGCGAATTCGAGATAAACTGGATCGATCTCTAAATCAGAAATAACTTCACGCCCCAGTGTTTCAATCAATTCTATACCGGCAGGCGGCTGAACTTTACGGCGAAAAACCACCTCTCGGGCTTTCGTCTGAACAGACATCCGTAGTTCACGGGCAGACGGTACTGACAGTTTTTTTTCCAGCAGCTGATTATCCATAGGCACCCAATCCGAAGAAAGCTCGTCTTTTAGCAAATCGATAAATCCATCTTTTCTCAGGAATCACGGGACAAAAACCATGACTATCAACCGGAGGCATTTCATTTAACCGATCGTACTCGTTACTTCTTCCCGAACTGTCTTTCGCATCGTGCGATCCGATGAAATCAACCAGTTGCTGTGGATTGTCCATCACCGGACAACCATTGGAAAGTTTGGGAAAAACTGTTCGCACCTCATTCAAAAATGCCGATTGATGATAAATATCGATCAGTTTTCCCGCGAAGACCGAATCGGTTGAAAACTGGATAACCGGACAAGGCTCTATATCGCCCGAGGCATTGATATGATGACTCAAACCTTTGGCTGCAGGGCAGAAAGGTTCACCTTTCTCATTCCAATAAGTGTCGATAACAGCTATTCCAAACCGCGATCGGGCATCGAGAATATGTTTCCGTAACCGTAGAATCTCATCAGCACTCAACGCGAGCGACGGCATGGCATTCTCCCCAACCGGGCGGTAAATGTAATACCACAGGTACATCACCTTCTGATCGATCAGCGACTGAATAAACTCATCAGAGGTGGCCATTTCGAGGTTTGACTTGCATACGCTGATAGCCACACCGGTAATTAACCCGGCTTTCGTAGCATTGTCGATTGCCTGCCGTGTACGGGCATACACATTGATTCCACCCCGCCGCACATCGGCTACTTTTTCATTCCCTTCGAAGCTGATACACGGAGTTACGTTTGCACACTTACGCAACTCTTCAGCCACAGCAGGAGTTAACAAGGTTCCGTTGGTAAACAGTTGAAAATAACAATCGGAGTGTTTCCGAAAGATTTCTGGCAATGGTTTATATAACAAAGGTTCTCCACCAAGTATTCCAAAGAAATAAGATTTTTGCAGCTTGGTCTCTGATATAATTCGATCGACCTCTTCAACCGGCAACTGGTTGTTCTTCTTTTTACCGGTCACCCAGCAACCCTGACAATGCAGATTGCATTGGTCGGTTACCGATATAAAATGAAATGCCGGAAAAAAATCACCACGCTTCATTCGGCGCTGATAACGGGCAAAACCTCTCATCCCTTTTATCCCCATATTGAAGATAAACTTACGCAAACATCGGTAATCGGTATTTCTAATTGCTTTGATCATTCTGCTGCATTTTGGTTTTCAATTCATCCAGCGCTTTACGGCGTTCCTCTTCAGCCTGCTTTAAAAAACCTCTTTTCAGGACAGACTGGTGAAGCTGGTTTCTTTGAGACAACCGGGAGGTAAGGTTACCCTCACCGGGAACCACCGGCTGACGGATCTCACCGGGAACAGCACCGGCCAGCACACCTCCTTCAGCAAGCTTTGGAAACATAATTGACGAGGAAGGACAGGTTCGCGCACATGCCGGACATAGATTTTTGCACGACAGCGGATTAACCACATCCAGCTTCTGATTATTGAAAGAATAAACGCCGAAAAGGCAGAACCTGGCACATTTTCCACAGTTTGTGCATCTTGACCGATCGATGACCGGGTACCACGAAGGAACACCCAGTAAACTCTTTACCGTTGAGAAACGGGCATTTCCGGAAGCGATTCCGCTTTCGGCAAGCTTTTGTGCTAACTGATCTTCACACTTGATCTCATGATAGCTGATTACATTGCTGAAGCTAAACGGTATCTTATTTTGCAGAAAAAGATTCTCAACAACCCTGGAATAACAGGCCAGCACCATCTTAATACTATATTTCGTCTGGATCGTTTCAAAAAAAGATTTCTCATTGCATACCAGTGCACACAGATCATCGAGCACATACACATCGGCATCAAAACCCGACAATATCTGACGGGTTGATTCATTATGAAATTGATTTTGTGACACATCCCTGCATTGACAAAGCAGAATTGCGGTTTTGTTCATGGCTAAATTATCAAACTAGATGACGAACTTAACGCAAAAAAAGGAAAGAGAAAAGGGAAAACAAGAGAATAACATTTCATTAACATTCGAAAAGGGTTATCCTTTCAACTTGATAATTTCCCCCTGCAATTGTGCCACCAGCGAACCCAGCTTTTGAATGTTTATAGCGTCGGGTTCCGGAAGTTCGAACGAGAGAAAACCAATTGCTTTCCAGATCTCAAACACCAACGACTGTTCAACCGTGTAGGGCTCATATTCCGGATTGTCGGATTTCAACAGCAGTTGTTTTTCATTGGGAAGGTAAACCCGCTTGTACACTACACCTTCGTCAGCCGTAATAACCACATATGGCTTTCCTTCGCGAATGCCCGAAATACTCTCCACATAATCGCAAAAGATATACGATCCCGGAGGAACCGGTAACATGCTGTCACCTTTGATCTGGAATACCCTGTAGGTCTTGCCTTTGTTCAGCTCGGCAACCGGCATCGAGAAGTTGGGCAATTGCTCCATGTATTCCCTGTCGGCACGCCCGGTCAAATAACCTGCCGATGCCTTCACCGGAACGATGGCTATACGTTCCTCATTGTCAGGAGTAACAACAATGCTTAATAGCTTCATCCCCGGTTGAGTGGCTGATGGCTGATAGCTATTAGCTTCTGGTTGAGCATTCGAAAGATCAGACGCCAGCAACTGGTCAACAGAAATTTCAAACAAATCAGCCATTTGTTTGATAACCGAAAGCTTGGGAACACCCCTGCCCTCTTCGTACGAGCCAATGTGCGACCGCTTAATATCCAGCTTATCAGCCAGGTCGCCCTGCGTCATCTCTTTTTGCTTCCGCAGGTAACGCATATTTTCTTTCAGATAGATCATAATAGTTCAATTTCATCATTCAGGTTCAACATACCTTTCCATCATTACCGTCTCACCAAGCGGCTTACGCATTGTAGAATGGCGGTTTTCGTCCGAAAAACCATTTTCAGGGTATCCCAACATAAGTAAAGCTGTTGGCTGAATGTATTCTGGAATATCGAATTCTTTCCGGATAATTCCTGGATCGAACAAACCAACCATTACACTTCCAATTCCAACTTCCCTTGCAGCCAGCATAATGTGGTCGGTTACAATCCCAATATCCAGATCGCCCGAACATTTATTATCGAATGGCCTAACCAGCGCATCCCGCTCATCGCGACAAATAATCATCACACAAGGTGAACCAAATGTTTTGTATGCTCTCTGAACTTTCAGGATATTCAAGGGTTCCTGAACAACAATAATACGCTGTGGTTGTTTATTGCAGGCTGTTGGAGCAACACGACCCGCTTCAAGCAGATAGTTAAGTTTTTCTTCTTCAACCGGTTTATCAGCAAATGCCCGTATCGAACAACGTTTTCTGGCTAACTCTAAAAAATCCATAACAAATAATTGTCTCCTTCTTGTTTTTGCTAATATTGTTAGTATTTTTGTCGTAAAGTTACTCTTTTTTCATTAGCCATGAACGAAATTGTCCAGAAAAAACTAAATATATTAGCAGACGCAGCCAAATACGACGTATCGTGTGCGTCGAGCGGGAACAACCGGGCCAACACCCAAGGCGGAATTGGAAATGCCCTAAACTGCGGGATCTGCCACAGCTTTACCGAAGATGGCCGCTGTGTGAGCCTGCTGAAGGTGCTGATGACCAACCACTGCATCTACGATTGCGCCTATTGTATCAACCGCCGCACCAACGACCGTCCGCGGGAAACGCTTACCGTTGAAGAACTGGTCGATCTGACCATCGGGTTTTATCGCCGGAATTACATCGAAGGGCTGTTCCTTAGCTCCGGTGTGATCAAAAGCCCCGATTACACCATGGAACGGATGATGCTGGTGGCCAAAAAACTCAGGATTGAAGAGCGTTACAACGGCTACATTCACATGAAAGCCATCCCGGGGGCAAGTCCCGAACTGATCCATCAGGCAGGGATTTGGGTCGACAGGCTGAGTGTGAACATCGAAATTCCTTCAAACCCGGAATTGAAACGGTTAGCGCCCGAGAAAAACTATACCGACATTTTCAGGCCAATGACGTTCATCAAAGAAAACATTA
>DAOQAB010000084.1:0-4449 GCA_035353695.1 Prolixibacteraceae bacterium | reverse complement strand
GAGAAAAACTATACCGACATTTTCAGGCCAATGACGTTCATCAAAGAAAACATTATTGCGCAAAAGGAAGAACGAAAGCATTTTCGCCATGCACCCACTTTCTCCCCTTCGGGACAAAGCACCCAGCTGATTGTGGGGGCCACCCCCGAAAATGACCGGCAAATCCTTACGCTGGCTTCGGATCTTTACCACGGGCAGCGGCTAAAGCGGGTGTACTATTCCGGTTACCTGCCTGTGAACGAATACGACCAACGACTTCCGGCACTTAAAACCCCGCCGCTGGTACGCGAAAACCGCCTTTACCAAAGCGACTGGCTGATGCGCTTCTACAAATTCAAAGCCAATGAGATTGTGAGCGAAGAACATCCGTTCCTCGACCTTGAAATCGATCCGAAATTAGCCTGGGCATTGCGAAACCTGCACCAGTTCCCCATCAACGTGAACAAGGCAACTTATGAGATGATTTTACGCGTTCCCGGAATCGGCGTTCAATCGGCCCAGCGGATCATCGAAGCCCGGAAATTCCGAACGCTCAACACCCAGCACCTGACCAAAATCGGCGTGGTGATGAAGCGTGCCAAATACTTCATCGTGAACAATGAGCTGCCTGCATCGGTGTTCGACCTTCCATCGGAAACCCTGCGAAAGCAGATCATCCTGGGAGAAAAACCCAAAATTCAAACACAAGCCAACACCCAGTTGAAGCTGTTTTCGTTTGGCGATGTTGCAAAAACTCCTCTGAGACCAACTTCAAACCTTGTAATGCTTGAATAATAAACACCTGAGAACGCTGAGAACGCTGAGAAAAAAGCATTAGTTTCAAAAAAAACCACCGCAACCAAATAATAAATAGTGAATTATAATTTATAAATCATGCTGCTTGTTTACGACGGAACTTTTGAAGGATACCTTTCGGTAGTTTTTGAAGTCTACAGCCGAAAGCTGGAGCCCATCAACATTGCTTCGGAGAAAAATCTCCAGGAAACCATGTTTGTCGAGAAGGAGTTTATATACTCCGATGCAACTCACTGCGACCGGGTATGGAAAGGCATACAAAGCAAGCTGAGTACCGAAATGAACCAACTGCCCTATTCGGCATGGCTCTCGTGCGAACCGGGCATTGAAATGGCTTTACTGCAATTCATCCGCATGTCGTTTGCTTCGCCGGTTTCTGTAGAAGGCAACTTTGGCGATCACGATGTGCTGACAGTCCGCAAAGCCGCCCGCCGGGTGATGAAGGAAGCCATGCGCATGTTGCAGTTTATCCGCTTCCAGCGTACCTTGGACGACATCTATTTTGCGGCCATCAGTCCCGATTACGACGTGATGCCCATGACACTGAAACATCTGAAAGAACGTTTTGCTGACCAGCAGTGGGTGGTTTACGACCTGAAACGCGACTATGGATTCTTTTACAACAAAGAGACGGTGGAAGAAATCACCCTTAACGAAAAGTCGTTCAGCACCAGCAATGGCGAAGTTCCGTTAAACCTTCTTCAGGAAGATGAAGCTTTTTATCAGACGGCGTGGAAGGGATATTGCCGGAACATTACCATTCGCGAACGACTCAACCTTAAACTACAACGCCAGCACATGCCAAAACGGTACTGGAAGTTTTTGCCAGAAAAAAGGGTTTAACCACAACGGGTACGAAAATGTCATAAACTTTATGAACAGGTAATAAATTCCATGTAATTATCCCTGTTTATTGTTTCAAAAGTTGAACCGAGATAGGTGTCCAGAAACAAAGCAGGTTTCTTAGCTGAACTTTTAATGTATTTAAACTCAAAAGCCCCAAGCTTGCCTTCTTTGTCTTCAATAAAATCAATCTCCTTCTGATCATAAGTTCGCCAGAAATAGGCTGTAAAAGGTTTTTTTTGATAAGTATTCATCTTCATTCGCTCCGAAATGCAATAGTTTTCCCACAACTTTCCGACATCATCGCGTATATTTATGGTGTTAAAATTGTTAACAATGCTATTCCTTATGCCGTTGTCCCAAAAATAATAACGGGGAGTCTTCGATATTTCGTTCCGTAAATTCCGGCTGAACCCTTGCAGCGAAAACAGGATGTAGGCCTTTTCAAGGATATCGAGGTAACGCTGTACCGTTCTTTGTTGACATTCAACGATGATGCCAGCTCATTGTACGACAAATCATTTCCTATTTGAAAAGCAATCTGTCCGAGAAGGTTCAAAATAAAAATACTATCCTTACGGTTATCAAGGATAAGAATATCCTCCAGCAAATAGCCATTCCGTACCGACAAAAGGAGATCCTGTTTCTCCTGCTGAGTATTGGACAGATAAACCTGAGGATAAAGTCCATAAATAAGTTTATCCGGGAGTGATTGGTTCGCTTCAATAAACGACTGGTTGAGTTCGGACTGTGCAAAGGGATAAAGATAAAAGTAATTGCTCCGTCCGGTAAGCGGTTCTGCTGTTTTCTCCGATAAATCAAGAGCCGACGACCCAGTGATAAAGATTCCAAGATCAGAAACAGAATCAACAATTAATTTCAGACTGTTCCCAACATTGGGAATTTTCTGAGCTTCATCAATAAATAACCATTTATATCCCTTAACCACACTCTTTAACACCGAAAGACGCTGGGAAAAGAAAATTTCTGACATATCCATATCGTCGCCCTGAACCAACAAGGTTTTTTCAGTGCCAAGCTCATTAACCAACTCATTCATTAACCATGTTTTCCCTGTTCGCAGTGCGCCCAAAAAAGCAGTCACATGGTTCGGCTTCAGATCAGATTATAGCTGGTTTTTGATAAATCTGGTTATCATGCTGCCCAAATTTTAATTAATTCAGGCACTAGTATAATAATTTATTGAACAGGAGTCATCTTCCACAATACAAAAATTGAATAACAGGGAACATTACCATCCTCGAGCGGCTCAACCTGAAGCTGCAACGACAGCACATGCACAAACGGTGGAAACTTTTGCCGGAAAAGAAATCCTAATTTTCGCAACTTTGGATAAGAAATCTTTCCTTGCTGAAAAGTACCTTTGTTCGGTAATCATTAAAACACAAACCAGTGGAAACAAAAAAGGAAGAATATCTGACCGAAATTTATTTGCCCGTAAAACTGTAACGCTTAATTAAGGCTAGACAAAAGATACTTAAAGCAATCCAGGACAAAACTTCCTTCCTTTCTGAAAAAAAATTGAATTAAAAAACTAATTTCATCGCTTTAAATTTAGTCTACGATGAAATCAATTTTAACTGCCGCACTCATTCTATTATTATCAGTGTGTTGCTTTGCCCAAAAGTTTGAGAAGTATTTTCCTGCCAACGATCTCACGACCGTTGGGGTTTACTATTATCCCGAGCACTGGGATTCTGCTCAATGGGAACGCGACTTCAAGAAGATGGCCGATATGGGCTTCGAATTTACCCATTTTGCCGAGTTTGCCTGGGCCCAGCTTGAACCCGAAGAGGGTAAATACGATTTCTCGTGGCTTGACCGGTCGGTTCAACTGGCCGCTAAATACAACCTGAAAGTCATTATGTGCACCTCGACGGCTACCCCGCCGGTCTGGCTTACCCGCGAGCACCCCGAAATACTGGAGACTCAGGAAGACGGTACCCAGGTCGATCACGGATCGCGCCAGCATGCCTCTTTTTCGAGCAATTTCTACCGCCAGTATGCACTGAAAATGGTTGCTGAACTGGCAAAACATTATGGAAATGATAAACGGATTATTGGATGGCAAATTGATAATGAACCACGTACCTTTTTCGATTTTGGAAAGGATGCCCATGAACGATTCCGCTCCTGGCTGAAAGAAAAATATCAGACCATCGACGCCCTGAATAAAGCCTGGGGCACCAATTTCTGGAGCGAAACCTACTCAAGCTTTGACCAGATCAACATCCCCAAGCCGGATATGTGGGGAATGAACCTTCACCAGCAACTCGACCATCTACGGTTTATCAATGAAGAAACCGCATCTTTTATTGACGACCAGGCCAAGGTGATACGCAGCTATTCTGCCCCGGATCAATGGATCACAACAAATTACCGGAATACGTTCGATGAAAGTTTTCTGGGAATGAGTACCGAACTCGATTTTGTTTCCTATACCCGCTACATGGTCTACGGAGGAGATTTGGGAATCGGACCGCATGGATACCGTGTTGGCGATTACACCCGCATTTCGTTTGGAAACGATTTCTTCCGGTCAATAAAAGGCTTGTACGGCGTTATGGAACTTCAGCCCGGACAGGTAAACTGGGGAAGCATTAACCCTCAACCACTTCCGGGTGCTGTCCGCCTTTGGCTTTGGCATGTGTTTGCCGGGGGAAGCAAATTTGCCTGCACCTACCGTTTCCGTGCCCCCATTTATGGTTACGAACAATATCACTACGGCATCGTAGGTCCCGATGGGGTTACCCCAACGCCCGGAGGCCGGGAATATAGCCAGTTTATTGA
>DAOQAB010000083.1:12261-16393 GCA_035353695.1 Prolixibacteraceae bacterium | reverse complement strand
GTTTCTGGTTTGAAATTTGGATTTTGGGATCTGTTTTTTGAAAAATGAAAAGCTGCCCCGGAGAGCAGCTTTCACAAATAAACTAAACACTTACCTTTATGAAATTGAAATTTCTTTTGGAGGCTGAGGTTTCACTTCTTCGCGTTTGGGCAATTCAACGATCAGGATTCCATCGTTGTATTTGGCCGTGATCTTTTCACTTTGAACGTGACCTTCGGGCAAGGTAAACGAACGCTGGAACGATTGATAGCTGAACTCCCTGCGACTGTAATTGGGCTTCTTTTCCTCTTTTTCCTCTTTCTTTTCAGAGCAAATACTCAGAACGTTGTTTTCAAGTTTGATTTTGAAATCCTCTTTGTTCATGCCCGGTGCGGCCACTTCAATCTGGAACTTGTCTTCGTCTTCTTTTACGTTGACAGCCGGAATCGTGGTGTTGGTGTCCGAAAAGTTCAGGTTATCCCAGTTCATCAAATCCCTTGAAAAGAAATTGTCAAAAAACGATGGGAATGTAGGATAGTAATTCTGATTTCTTCTAACTAGTGTCATGGCTTAATCCTCCTATTATTTGTTAAACATTTTATTTTTTTAAATTCTGAAAACCTATTTTTCAAAGAAAATGCCAATCGCATTTTTCAGAAAATTTGGCATGAATTTAGGATTCCAGCATGAATTATTGTCACTGCTGTTCAGTGTTTTAAGACAAAATTTCAGGAAAATGAAAATTTGAGGTTTCTTTACATTGCGGTAAAGGATGAAAACAAATAAAACGGATGCTTGTTATTTCGGAAAATATTGATTTATATTTGCCCTTGAAAATCAAATACAAGATGAAATTTTTTAACAACACCTATTTTTACTTTTATTACTTCGGTCTCAGAAACGGAATCGTATAGATGTGTGTTGTTAAAATCGAAGATACAATTTATAGGGTTCCGAAAAACGGAGCCCTTTTTTTTGAAAAAAATTAGATATGAAACGAGCATGTTCGTTAAAAACACAAATACGGATGAACCCCGATGTACATCGGGGCATGCGAGTTCCATCCGACCTTAACAAACAAATTATTTACGGATGAAAATTACAATTATTGGATTAGGGTTAATAGGCGGTTCGCTGGCCATCGATCTTCGTAAAACGGGATTTGCCACCACCATAACCGGGGTCGATAAAAATTTGGATCACCTCAGGAAAGCATCCCAACTTGGGTTGATCGATCGGGAAGCAACATTCGAAGAGGGGGTTAAAAATGCCGATGTGGTTATTGTGGCTATTCCGGTCGATAAAATTGCGGAAACGATGCCTGCGATTTTGGACCTGATTGATCCATCAACTTCGGTAACCGATGTCGGTTCGACCAAAGATTTAATTTGCCGTACCGTTGAAAACCATCCTCGCCGGGGAAATTATGTACCGGCCCACCCCATGTCAGGAACCGAAAATTCGGGGCCTGAAGCTGCCATTGAAGGATTGTTTCAGGGAAAAATCTGCATCATCTGCGATCAGGAGAAAATCCGTCCCCAGCACCTTGCCCTGATTGAAAAGATGTACCATACCATTGGATTGGACATTGCCTACATGACCTCCGATGAGCAGGATCACAGTACCGCTCATGTTTCGCATCTGCCCCATGCCACATCTTTTGCTTTGGCCAATACGGTTCTCGATGCCAACGACCGCGCCATCATTTTCGATCTGGCAAGTGGTGGTTTTCAGTCGACAGTGCGATTAGCAAAAAGTTCGCCCGAAATGTGGGGGCCTATTTTCAGGCAAAACAGCCATTACGTAGTCGAATCATTAAACCTCTACATTAAACACCTCGAAGAATTGAAGCAAAGCATCGAAGAAGATGACAACGAAAAAATGATGTCGCTGATGAAAAATGCCAACCGGATTCGAGAAATCCTTGATGGCGAAAGCACCGAATTAGTCCGAAAGGAACAAACAACGGCCAAGTTGTATACCAAGTAAATGAATGTGAAAATAGAAAAAACAAAAAATATGGATATAGAATTAGACATTTTACCGGTAAAGAGTTGGTTGCCAAAAATCGACAATCCACTTTTAATTGCAGGTCCCTGTAGCCTTGAAACCGAAGAGCAAACCCTCGCAACAGCCCGCGAATTAGCAAAAGATAAACGGGTTTTTGTATATCGCGGGGGAGTGTGGAAACCCCGTACCCGCCCCGGCTGTTTTGAAGGGGTTGGTTCTGTTGGACTGGAATGGCTTAAACGGGTAAAAGAAGAAACGGGCCTGCTGGTTGCAACAGAGGTTGCCAATGCCCAGCACACCGAAGAGTGTTTGAAAGCTGGAATTGATGTGCTGTGGATTGGAGCCCGCTCTACCGGGAGCCCGTTTGTGGTTCAGGAAATTGCCGATGTGTTGAAAGGAACTGATTCCGTTGTGGGCATCAAAAATCCGATGAATCCCGATCTTTCGTTGTGGATGGGGGCACTGGAACGGATCAACCGGGTAGGAATAAAGAAAATGATTGCCATTCACCGGGGCTTCTCACCTTTCCAGGAAACCAAATACCGCAACTATCCCGGTTGGAAAACCTATTTCGAACTGAAACAGGCAATGCCAAACCTGCCAATTATTTGCGACCCAAGCCATATTTCGGGGAAGCGTGAATACTTGTTCGAAATTTCCCAGAAGGCTTTTGATATGGGTTTTGAAGGCCTGATCATCGAATCGCACATCGATCCTTCGTGTGCCCTGAGCGACAAGGAACAACAGCTCACACCTCCCGATCTGGCCAGGTTACTCGATAAGCTGATTATTCGAAATCAATATTCGACCAATACCGAATTTGAAAATCAACTCGATTTGTTGCGCAGCCGCATTGATGCTCTCGACACCGAGCTGATTGAAGTTTTGGCAGCCCGTTCGGAAATTGTGAATCAGATCGCTCTTTATAAGAAAAACAATAACGTCATGGCTCTTCAGATCGACCGCTGGAGCAAAATGATCAATGCCCGTATTGATATGGGTGCCAAAATGAACCTGGACCCGGTCTTTGTCAAGACCCTTTTCCAGCTTGTACATGAAGATTCGGTTCGTTTGCAGACCGAATTGATCGACAAGGAGGAATAGAGCTTTTCTTTGGTCCTCAAGACTCAATGATCCCGGTTTTTGATTCGGATAAAGAATTGGAACCCGGGATTAGTTTTCGATTATTTTAAGCACGAAAGCCGGTTCTTCTTCCTCTGTTTATCCAAAAAACTCGTTATTTTTGTGTACTTCAAAATTCTTAATCTTAGTGAATGTTCGAGAAAACTTTTCATCTTGAAGGGGTTGATCTCCTGGAATTTTATGGTGCAGCAAACACCAAAATCGATCTTGTCAAATCGTTTTTCCCAAAGCTGAAGATTATTGCCCGGGGCGATCTTATCAAAGTCAAGGGGAGCGAAGAAGATACCCTTGTATTTGAAAAGAAGCTGAACGAATTGCTCAATCAGTATAACGACTATCATTCATTGCCAGAACCGGTTATTCTTCAGATCCTTTCGGAACAATTTCTAGCTGATGGGCAGATTCCCGAGAATTCCGACATTCTTGTTTTTGGTATTAACGGTCGCCCGGTGAGGGCCCGAACGCCAAATCAACGAAAACTGGTTGAAGCTACCGAAAAGAATGATCTGATTTTTGCCATTGGCCCGGCCGGAACAGGTAAAACCTATACGGCCATCGCACTGGCTGTGCAGGCATTGAAAAATAAGGAAATACGCAAGATCATTCTTAGCCGTCCGGCGGTTGAAGCTGGTGAACGGTTGGGTTTCCTTCCCGGTGACCTGAAAGATAAGATCGATCCATACCTTCAACCTCTTTACGATGCATTGGGCGACATGATTCCGCAGAAAAAGCTCGAAGAGTTTATGAAAGACAAGGTGATCGAAATTGCGCCACTGGCTTTTATGCGCGGACGAACGTTGAGCAACGCCTTTGTGATCCTTGATGAAGCACAAAACACCACGGTGAACCAGCTGAAAATGTTCCTTACCCGCATGGGTATGAATACCAAGTTCATTGTGACTGGCGACGAAACGCAGATAGACCTGCCCCGGCGCAGCGATTCGGGGCTTATTCAGGCCATGCGTATTCTGAAAGGAATTGAGGATATTTCGGTGGTGAA
>DAOQAB010000083.1:0-12161 GCA_035353695.1 Prolixibacteraceae bacterium | reverse complement strand
TATTTGGTGATGATCGTTTCCGATCGTATTTCAGCATTCGACGTGGTCCTGCCCAAGGGGATTCCTTTCAAAGGTCAGGTGCTGAACCAGATTGCTGCCAAATTTCTCGATGCTACGGCCGATATTCTTCCCAATTGGAAAATTGCAACTCCAGATCCCATGGTTACTGTTGGTCTCAAATGTGAACCATTCAAGGTCGAGATGGTTATTCGCGGTTATTTGACCGGCCATGCCTGGCGCGAATACAAGGAAGGAAAACGGGTTCTTTGCGGAAATATGCTTCCTGAAGGAATGGTGGAAAACCAAAAATTTGAAAGACCCATCATTACTCCAACAACCAAGGCCGACATCGGGCACGATGAAGATGTTTCGAAAGAGGAAATCCTTGCTGCTGGTCTGGTTTCGAAAGAAGATTACGAACAGCTTGAAAAATATACCCATGCCATTTTTGAACGCGGAACCCAAATGGCTGCCGAAAAAGGGTTAATCCTTGTGGATACCAAATATGAATTTGGAAAAAAAGACGGGAAAATCTACCTGATTGACGAAATCCACACGCCCGATTCGTCCCGATATTTCTATGCCAAAGGGTATGAAGAACGGTTGGCTAAAGGCGAACCACAAAAACAGCTTTCAAAGGAGTTTGTTCGCGAATGGCTGATGGCTAACAATTTTCAGGGGAAAGAAGGGCAGGTTGTTCCCGAAATGACCGAAGAGTTCATCAACAGTGTGAGCGAACGCTACATTGAACTTTTTGAGAATATTACCGGCGATCAGTTTGTGAAGGCCAATATTGAAAATGTGACCGAGCGGATTGAAAAAAATGTAACCAATTACATCAAGAGTCTTTGATTCAATGCGACAATAGAAACAAAAATCCCGGCTTGTTCCGGGATTTTTTATCTCTTTTCAGAGCAGATTATTTCAGTAGCTGAATAATTTGTGGCCAGCTTTCAATTAGTTCTTTGCATCCCGGAAAAACCAGATCGGCTCCGGCTTCTTTCAGTACTTCTGAATCAATGGGCCCGGTGTTAATGGCAATGGTAAAAAGCCCGGCAGCTTTTGCCGATAAAACCCCCATGGGAGCGTTTTCAATAACCAACGCATCGGAAATTCCAAATCCCGATTTTTTCATGGCTTTCAGGTATGGTTCCGGGTCGGGTTTACCTTTCATCACGTCGTGAGCTGTGACCATATTTTTTCGCGTAAGGGAGCCTGAAAATTCTTTTTCCAGCCGGTCGAGCAGTATGTTTTGTGCTGACCCGGTGACTACCCAGCAATTGATTCCCTCTTGGGTAACCAAATCCAAAAAACCAGCCATCAGAGGCATTACTTCGGCTTCGGGAAACCCTTCCATGATCTGGTGCTTGCGAACTTTAAACTCTTCGGCAAACTCTTCCGAAATATCTTCGTTCCGATACTTTTTATACATCTTTCTGACGGTAAAAAGGGCTGTGCTTCCTTCGTTCAGGTACGGTTCTTCTTCCGGAATCGGAAATCGGTGTTCTTCAAAAACCTGTAGCCAAGCCTTGCAATGAAGTGGCATGGAGTTGAAAAGGACCCCATCCATATCGAAAAAAATTCCTTTCAGCTGAAGTGGTTTTGAAAGTGTTTGATTAAACGTACGGATTGCTTCCGGGATGTTGTTGTTCACCATGAATTTAAATTTGCCTCAAAAATAAACACTTCTAAAGAAGCAATAAAATTTTGGAGAACGATCGGTCAAATCGTAAACAAAAGTTAACCGGACAAAAACCGAAAGTGTTTAAAATGTAACGGGTTATTGCCTTAACTCCATCACAATGTATTCGCCAGTTAGGTTGCCGGAACAAATCATAGGGTTCGATGTCAGTTCAATGGTTTTGATTTGTTGGGGTTTCAGCTTCAGTATTTCAGAAAGCGGTTTTTCATTGCAATCGATTAGCAGGTTTGGGCCGCATTCGTCGTCAATGGAAATCGATTTTATTTCGCCATCCTGTGTAAAATAGAGCGTTCCTTCGCAAACGGAAAAAATCTCGTTCGATTCCCCTTTCAGCCAAACTTCGGCCTTTCCTTTTTTAGGTGGCTTTGTGTTCGATGTCTCCACATCATTGGTTAGGTTTATCTGTTTAATACAGTTTGGGTTGATGGTTTGGAGCAGAGTGTGAAAATCGGATGTGGAGGGGCAGCCGTTGATGTAAAGTGTCAGGTTGCAACTGTTATCGGTTCCGGCATCGGCCAGGTAATTGTCCTCTTTGTTCAACAACAGAAAACGGCTGAATTCGTCCTCTCTGAATGAACGGTGCGTCATAACGAAAAGCGAAACAAGAAGCAACAACGAAGCGGCGATGCCGGTCGAGATGTAGAAATTTCGTTTCTTCCGTTTTTCTCGTTTGGCAAGCTCTTCCCATAGCACCTCTCCGTTGTCGAAGGGTTTTTCCCTCGTTTGCGAAACGAAGCAGAAATAAGCTTTATCCCTATCGGTCAAATCTTCATGCGATGGATTGCCGAAAAGCTCCTCTTCTTCCTTCCGGGTGGTTGCCCCATCCCAGAATTTCTCTATCAGCTTATTCTTTTCTGATGGTTTCATACGCATATATTTTTTCCAATTTTTCCTTTACTGTTTTTCTTGCCCGCGACAGGAGTACCCGTATGTAGGCAATGTCCATCGCTGTAATTTCGGCAATCTCATCAAATTCCAATCCGTCAATGTCCCGAAGTTGAATTACCTCCCGCTGGTTTTCGGCCAGAGAATTGATAATTTGCTTGACGATGGCTACCATTTCCTGTTGTTCATGCGATTGATCAAACCGAAACGAATGGGTAGAGAGCATCCCCAGTTCTTCTACCGGAAGAGGTTTCTTTTTTTTCAACTCGTCGAGGCACACATTCCGAACAACCCTGAAAACAAACGCTTTTAAATTGGAACAATGGTCAAGTTGTCTCCGGCTTTCCCAAAGTTTCATCATGCTTTGCTGAATGGCATCCTGCGCCAGTCCATCCGCACCAAGCATCCTTCGGGCAAGGGGATAAACATTCCGTCCCAGCGGAAGCACGTTTGTTTTGAATTCAGTTTCGGTCATTCACATCTCTTTTAACGACTCAACAAGGAAAATGTATCAATTTACCAAAAATAAAAATATCCCGCAGGGCATGACTTTTCTTTTGGTTAAAAAACTGAAAATATGGTTATTTTATGCTCCAAATCTTGTGGTATGTTAGAACAATATTTTTCATCATTCAGGGAGAATATCATTGGAATAGATGCTCATTTTGAGACACCTTTTGGTTGGAAGAAGATGATTTATGCCGACTGGATTGCCAGTGGAAGGTTGTATGCCCCCATTGAAAACAAGATGGTTTCCTGTTTTGGGCCTTTTGTGGGAAATACGCATTCCGAAACAACCGAAACCGGAACCCGGATGACCAAAGCGTACCAATGGTCGCATCAATTTATCAAAAAACAGGTGAATGCGGGCCCCGACGATGTCATCATTACTTCGGGTACCGGAATGACCGATGTGGTGAATAAATTCCAGCGGATTCTGGGGCTGAAGTATTGCGGGAAAGTGGCTCACAATAAGTGCCTCGGTGAACGTAAAAAACCGGTGGTGTTCCTCACGCACATGGAACACCATTCCAATCAAACTTCGTGGTACGAAACCTTTTCCGATGTAGTGGTTCTTCCTCCCGGAAAGGGACTTTTGGTCGATCCGGAAATTCTTCGGGCCGAATTGGAAAAATACAAAGACCGGGAGCTTAAAATTGGCTCTTTTACCGCCTGTTCCAATGTGACGGGTATTCGAACGCCGGTGCATCGGTTGGCTAAAATCGTGCACGAATATGGCGGGGTTGTTTTTGTCGATTATGCGGCATCGGCCCCTTATGACGAAATAAACATGCATCCCGGCGATCCGATGGAAAGGCTTGATGCGGTAATGTTTTCGCCCCACAAATTTCTTGGCGGACCAGGTTCTTCCGGAGTCTTGATTTTTAACTCGAACATGTATCGAAATGAGGCTCCCGACAATCCCGGAGGAGGAACCGTCAACTGGACCAATCCTTGGGGAAAATACAGCTATGTCGGAAATATTGAGGAACGGGAAGATGGCGGAACACCCGGCTTTTTGCAAAGCATTCGCACCGCTCTTTGCTTTGAATTGAAAAACCAGATGGGAATTGAAAAGATTCATGCTCGCGAGGAGGAGCTGCTTGCGCAGGCTTTCCGGGGTTTTGATTCGATCCCCGAAGTGAAAATACTGGCCAGCGAACACCGCGATCGCCTGGGTATCATCTCCTTTTATGTTGAAGGGATTCACTACAATTTGTTGGTCCGGTTGCTGAACGATCTTTATGGAATTCAAACCCGTGGTGGTTGTGCCTGTGCCGGCACGTATGGCCATTATTTGCTCGAAATGAGTTACGAAAAATCGCAGGAGATTACTGAGCTGATCGATCATGGCGATTTGTCGGTAAAACCCGGATGGGTGCGCTGGTCGATTCATCCAACCACAACCGGCGAAGAGGTTGAGACGATGATCGGAGCGGTGAAGGAAATCATTGGGAATATTGGCAAATATTCGGCACAGTACATTTACGATAAGCACCATAACCACTTCAAACATCAAAACGAAGCCTCACAGAATTACCTGATCGAAGATTGGTTCGGGCTTTAACATTTCATCTTTTGGTTTTCGTAACAGGGATTGTTACTTTTATTTTTTCAAAAGTAAATCAAAATGGATGTAAAGATCGAAGAGAGTTGGAAAACGGTTTTGAAAGATGAGTTTGAAAAGCCGTATTTCAGCCAGTTGACCGATTTTGTGAAGTCGGAATATCAGCATTACGAAATATTTCCTCCGGGAAATCTGATTTTTAATGCGTTTAATCTTTGTCCTTTCGACAAGGTGAAGGTTGTTCTTATTGGCCAGGATCCTTATCATGGTCCCGGACAAGCGCACGGCCTTTGTTTTTCGGTAAAAAAAGGGATCGAATTTCCCCCATCGCTCCGGAATATTTTCAAGGAGATTCAAGGAGATTTGGGCTCGCCAATACCGGTAAGCGGCGATCTTACCCGCTGGGCCGAACAAGGTGTATTCCTGTTGAATGCGACGCTTACGGTCAGGGCACATACGGCTGGTTCTCACCAGCGAAAAGGGTGGGAGACCTTTACCGATGAAGTGATCCGGATTATTTCTGAGAAAAAAGATCATGTGGTTTTTTTGCTCTGGGGTGCTTACGCCCAGCAGAAAAAGCTAATGATTGACCAAAGCCGCCATTTGGTGCTTGAATCGGTTCATCCTTCACCCCTTTCGGCTTCAAGAGGGTTTTTCGGAAACCATCATTTCAGCCGGGCGAACCTGTTTCTTCAATCGAACGGGCTCTCTCCGATAAATTGGTAGAACCCATTTTTCGATAGAAAGGCTTCATTTTATCCATTATATTTGCCGTAATTAACCGACATAAACCAACAATGAAACAATCGTTTTTTATTCTGTTATTCTTGTTCCTTTTTCAATCCGTCTTTTCACAGGTTGAAAAAAATGCGACTTGGTTTAATGAGACTTATCGCCCGCAATGTCATTTTACACCCGAAGAAAATCGCATGGGAAGTCCGATTGGAATTATGAAACAAGATACGGTTTATCATTTTTTCTATCAGTGGAATCCCCACAATTTGCAGAAAGGCTATGTTAATTGGGGATACGCTGTAAGTACCGATTTGATGAAGTGGAAACACGAAGGGATTGCTGTTTCCCAGCCCGATAATGAAACCGATTCGATGAAATATACTCCCTGGTGGGGAACCGTGGCTCAACATGGTGATAAGAAATATGCCTGGATCAATTGCTGGGGAGAAGGCATTTTCAGGTACAACGGCTTTGAAAATGGAAAATGGCTGAACTGGGAAAAGACCATCGGTACCGAAAATTTCTTGAATTGTGAACCATCTGTTTTCTGGTATGATAAAGGGAATAAATGGGTGATGGCCGTATACAGCCATGCCGATTCTTCCGTCAATTTTCTCAACTCAACCGACGGATTGAACTGGCAAAAAACATCGTCCTTCCACTTTCAGCATGGTTTTGTCTCTTTGACCGAATTACCGGTTGACCGTAAAGAGGATGATACCCGCTGGCTTTTACTGGCTGAATCGGGATTCTATATGCTGGGTAAATTTGACGGCGAAATATTTGAATTGCTTTCTCCGATGCGCAAGTTCGATTATGGAAACAAAACAGGCGGTGCGGTTTGCTTTAAAGACAAAGACCGGGTGGTTCTGCTTTCAGAGATGAAAAGCGAGCAACATCCCGATCTGCCGTCAAACGGTCAATTGTCTTTTCCAACCGAAATTACACTGCACCAGTATGAAACAGGTGTTGAAATACAGCGGCATCTGATCAAGGAGATAGAAAAACTCTATGTAAAGGATCAGGAGTGGTCCGATAAAAAGATTTACCCAGGATTAAAAAACAACCTATTGGCCGGGGTGAGAGGTGAGACTCTTCTGATCAAAGGAACTATTGACCTGAAAAATTGCGATCAGTTTGGTTTCTTGGTTCGTAATGGGAAGGATCAAACCGGGACCGATATCAATTATATTACCAAACAAGGTCAAATGTCGCTGTTGGGCAATAGCTTCAATTATAAACCAGCAGACAATAAAATGGAGTTTGAGATTCTGGTCGACCGCTCGTCGATCGAAATTCTGGTCGACAACGGGCGTTATGCACTTAGCTCAACCTTTGTTCCTGATATGAAAAGCCAGCGTTATGAGCTTTATACCGTAGGAGGAGAGATTCTTGTTGACCATTTGGAAGTTCACCAGTTGAAATCGGTTTGGAGAGACCAAAAATGAAAATCCTCTTTTTAATACATGACTCGGCAGAGATGCCTGGAGCCATTCTGAACTGGGCGACTGAAAAGGGTTGTGAGACGGAATTTGCTTTGCTTTATGCGAATGAAAAACCGTTTGATTGGGAAGAGTTCGATGCACTTATCATCATGGGTGGACCAATGAATATTTACGAAGAAGATCGTTTCCCCTGGCTGAAACCTGAAAAGGAATTCATTAGAAAATCGATCAAAAACGGGAAGAAAGTACTGGGAATCTGCCTCGGTTCACAATTGATTGCCGATGTGCTTGGATCGAAGGTTTTTCGTAATAAGTCTGTAGAAATCGGTTGGTTCCCTGTTTATCCGACCAATGAAGGTTTCTGTTCTTCGCTTTTTGAAGGATTTGATTTGTCGGTGCCGGTCCTTCACTGGCATGGCGATACCTACAATGTTCCGGATGGTGCCGTTCATCTGCTTCAATCAGAGGCATGTCCAAGTCAGGCTTACAGTTATGGTGATCAGGTGTTGGCGCTACAGTTTCATTTTGAGGCAACCAGCGAGTCGCTGGAAACAATGATTGAACTCGATCGATCGTCGCTGGAAAAATCAGATTGGGTAATGACCGAAAAAGAACTTCTGGAAGGAAAATCAAATATTCCCGCAAATAACCAAATGTTGTATTGCCTGCTGGATCGTTTTTTCAATCTGTGTTAAATCCTTCCCATTGCCAGAAAAACCGCGTAAACGGAAATAGTCAGAAAGAGATAGAGCCTTCGCGTTTTTTCCGGGTCTAGTTTCAAAAATTTGTATCGGATCGATTGGCTTTTACAGGCCGAAAGGCAGTCACCGCAAAGGGTACAGGTAAATCCGGGTTTCTTTTTTTGAATATCGGTAAGGCTTAAGGCGTCGTACTTACATTTGGTAGTGCAGGCCAGGCATCCGTCGCAGGTTGTATCAATTACCATCCGAAAAGGGTTGATGAAGCGTAAATAATTTACTACCGTTCCAATAGGGCAGAATAAGCTGCAATGGATCATTTGATGTTTCTTCCGCGAAAAGAGTACCATCACCAGCAAGCCTGCAATCCCCATGCTAATTCCGGCGATGGCAGCTACTCCGTGCGGCATGTTTAGCAGCCTGGCCAATAAGGCTCCCGCAATGACGAGCAACAGTACCAGATGTTTGTAAAGACCTTTTCTTTTAATGGGTTTCCGGTTCGTTTTTCCTTTGGAAAAGGCGTTGTCGATGGCTCCAAAATAACAAAGCTGACTGCACCATGCCGGACCGGTGAGCAGGATGGTGCTCAGAAAAAGGATGGTCATAATCGATTTTTCACCACGGTAAATAGGGCCGGCAATCATCATGGCTGGTATTGGCAGGTGAAGTTTCCCGGTCAGCAGGAAAATGTCGGAAGCAAAAATTCCCAGCAAGAGTTGAAGAAAAAACCAGAGAGAATAGATGCTCCAGAAGATCTTTCTCCATTGTGCCGATGTTTTGGGTTGGCTCATTTTGTGTGCAGCAAAAGCTCCAAAGAGTGCTACAATCAGTATTTCTATCCAGCCACCTCCTTCGAAAAGACGCTCGAGCAGCAGCATGGGGCGTTCCACCTTTATCTGGATCATCGATAAGAGAAACGATACAAACAGGAACACCGACAGGGGCAAGGTAATTTTCTTCAGGGCAATCATCTTTTCAATGCACGAACGACCAATGGAAGATTGCTGGGGAGAACCGGGCTACGGTCAAAACCCCCAAAAAATTCAACAGCGGTAAAACCACTTTTTTCGAGAAGGTCAGCAATCTCGTACCGGGTAACCGGGTAAAGCGTTACGCTGTTTTCGATCACCTGATTGGTCTCTTTTACGGTGAGCCGGGTAACGAAATTGATCAACCCATCGGGACGATAATTGTAAGATCGTTCAAACCGGATCGTTTCGTTTTCAATCAACGGAAGTTTTTCGGGTTTTGTTTTCAGCAGGCTTTCGTAATTCAATACCTGGATCAGTATTTTCCCCTCTTTCTGTAGAAGTTGGAATGCTGAAACAAAAAAACTTCCGATGTGCTTCGGTTCGGTGAGGTGTGCCAGGGTGTTACCATAACAAGTGATGCCATTGAAGGATGTTACCGGAAAATATTCCAAAATTTTCAGCATATCACCTTCCCGAAAGTGTATTTTGTTCAACGGGTCTTTTCTCTTTGCCTGGTCAATCATTCCCTGATCGAGATCGATCGCTGTTACTTCAAACCCCTTTTCGGCAAGGGCAATTGCCAATGAACCGGTTGCACAGCCCATATCAAGGATCTTCCCGGAAAGAACTTCTTCGCAGGTAAAATCGACTTGCTTGTTGTTCAACGGAAAAATGAAGTCGTAAAATGGATTGATCGACTGGTAAAACTCCATAATCTCTTGTTTATGCCACAAAGTTAATCAACACCGGGAACCATTTTGTAACAATTGCGACAACCCGGAAAGAAAAAACGGGACTTGAAAAGAATAAAGGAATGTCCTAACTTTAGAAGAGAATAAAATCTATAAGTGAAAGTTTTACAATTTTCTAATCTAATCTGTTTCTTTTTGTCCATCGATAAAATCCAACGCGAACTCAATAATGGAATCGAACCCGTTTCCCTCATCAATTTTGTTCATATTTACTTTTTTGTCGGGTTGGATGCCGTTTTCTATCGATTCTTTGTTCGCATTCACAATGGGATTCCTCGAAAGCCGCACCTGCCATCCATTGTACAGTTCGGAAGAAAAGGGCAGCCCACCCCCGCCTCCGGTTACATCGCCAATGATGGTTACATTGGGCAATGTTTTCATCATCGAAACAAAATAATTTGCCGAGCTAAAGACCAGATGATTGGTTAAAACCACAATTTTTCCAGTAAAAATAACCGTGGAATCCGGATCGATGTATTGAGGAAAAAAATTGCTGAAATCGGAATGACCCGGCCCTTCTTTGTATTTTTCATACGCAACCAGTTTTTTCTCCGGAAAAAAACAGGAGGCAAATTCTTCGGACATTGACACATATCCGCCACCATTGTCCCTGATGTCAATGATTGCACCATTCACATCACCCATTTGAGCAAAGACTTTTTTTACATTGGCATACGAAATGACATCGGAAAAGCTTTCAAAACGGAGATAAGCTACATTCCTTATTTTTTGGGCTTTAAGCCTGCCCGCAATCAGGCAATTTTTTCCAAGGTAATTTCGTTCAACAATCGACCAGTTGAAATTTTGGGGATAATCGAGGAACCAATCCCAATAACGGGAGGTATTGAAATTGGAATAGAGATTTACATGGCCATCTTTCAGCTCATTCAGCATCGATGAACAAATAGCAAACAGCGCGGTGTCACTCATCGCTGTTGTGACCATGGGCCGGTATTTGTCTCTGACAGTATTCCAGTCAACTCCTTTTTCTTCAAAGAAACAGTAATTTTCATCGACGGTCTTCCACAAAAGATCGAAATTGGCAATGGCATCACTGGAATCATTTTCAATATCTTCCTTTATACAGGAGGAAAATGCAAACAAACAGGCCAATATCCAAAGTGCGTTTCTAATGTTCATAATTCACCGTGTTAAACAAATATCCAAGTTTAAACAAATGAAAAACATTGCGTTTGCAATTTCCATTCAACAGAAATTGGTCGTTGGCAATGGCATATTGCAACCGGTAAGTTCGAAATCCCTTCTTGGTTTTCAGTTTCAAATCGACATTTAATTTGTTTTCCATCTGGAAGTTTTTTCCAAAACTTCCCAGGTGAAAAGCCTGAAAGAATGAAGCATCCTTTTCGGAGAGAAAATAGGGAAGGCCACTGCTGTATTCCGAGGCTGAGTAAATTCCGGCAACCGGAATGTTGAATTCGTAAGAGAGCTTACCCGTTCAAACTTCTTTTCACAGCAAAACGAAAAGGTGAGCATGTTGTTCAGGTTGTAGTAACACGGATTATTCGAGTTACTGGTCTTGGCATAGAATTCTGCATCAAGCCAATATCCAAAGCCCACAAACAAATCGGGAATATTATCGGGATAATTTTCCCAGCGTAACCGGAAATTGGAATTATAATAATAATCGAACCCCAGCGAGTAAAAATAACTGTTTGGATTTTTGTAATTCAGATCCAGATTGGTTTCGTACAACGAAGAGACCATCCTGTCTTCCGATAATTTCACTTTACCCCTGCTGGTAACCAGAGAAACACCCTGATAATAGAGAGGAGATAAATAAGTGATCTTCTGCTGGCTAAAACCTATTCCCGATAATGCATAACGATATTCTGTCTGAAATTTGTCGGCAGAAAAGGCGGGTACAACAACGAGCAGCAGGAGGAAAACAATGATTTTTAGTCTCATAAAGAAAGGATAGAATTCAACATTCAATTTCTTTTTCTAAAGGTAGCAACAAGAATCGGGACTGCCAACACAATCACCAACGGCAATAGAAATTTAAATGTACTTTGGAATGTTTGTCTCCAGCTGGATTCCTTTCCCAAAAAGTAACAAAAAGTAAAGATAATCAGGGCAAAAGGGAATAAAATCACAAATAATGATTTCAATTTGATCACAGGTCTAAGTTTTGAGTTCATGTGTTTATCTCGTTGATTATTTTAAAGCGATTAAGTAACTAAATATTAATATGTAAAACAAATTTATTTTTAAGGTTGCATACAGCATGCATAATATGGGCGATGGCAAACAGCTCACCGAACTCTTTGATGTAATGGCTTGACATGAAGCATATAGGATTCCCACAACAAAACTTTCTGTCCGCAATCAATGTTGCATTATGGGTTCTCAGCAGCTAAAATAGCTTCCTCCCATCCAGAAAAAAGAACGGAACGATTTTTTTAAGAAATCGATTGATAAGTAGTACGCAAATAATAATGTCATGTTTTTTACATTCCATTCCTTGCATGAAATTTTGGTGCAAGGCCGCGCAAAGGAGCAAAGTACGCAAATCAAGAGGAAACAGAATGAAATAGAAAAAATACGATATTAAATGGTTTTTAGTCCTATAATGTATTTATTCTGAGAATTCAATGTCTGGATATTCTTTTTTTAATTCTTCAATTTTATTATCTAACATCTCATTTATATAACGATTTAAAACAGTACCATGAGGATTTTTGAAACTGTCCGGATTCTTTAATTTAAAACTAAATAAAGAAAATTCATTCAGGTCAACGAATTGATTGTCATAATAATTGTGATCAATAAATATGTATCGGCATTTACTTTGAAATTTGTCTGAAATATTTGCTTCTTTGCAAGATATATTAACATCACTATCGTAATCAATGAAATTAATATAGTATTTTTCATTATTCCCTTT
>DAOQAB010000082.1:0-16434 GCA_035353695.1 Prolixibacteraceae bacterium | reverse complement strand
AGGTAAAAGTACTGGAGATTACACATTCACCTAACGACTACACAACAAATTTGCTTGGTTATGAATATATTCTCCAAAAAGGGGATACTATTTTTTATTGGAAAAGCGGTGAATTCCATTTGCTTTACAATTTTGCTTTGCAAAAAGGAGATTCATTGCTGCTCTATTCCGAAATGCGAAATCAATGCAAAGAAAAGACAAATTATGGATGGAATAAAGTTGATTCAATATTCTATCAAACGATAAATAATGTTAAGCTTAAAGGATATACTACAGTTGGTATTCAGGGCTCTATTTGGGGATTTGATTATTTTCCCACTATTGAAACTATTGGAAATCTCGGCTATCTTTTCCCCCAAAATTTATTTTGCGGATTTTATGATGGATTCACTCAAATTGGAAGTCTACGATGTTATACTGATGATTCCTTAGGGTTTTTTCAATTCAATGAAAGAATGAGATGTGACTCCACGACCAATTACCCTGTTGGGGTTGAACTATTTGCCCGGCAACACTTGTTTCAGCTTTATCCGAATCCTGCGACCCACGAAATATCGGTTGAGTTTGACGAATGGCAGGACAGCGACAACCCGGTTGCATTGTTGTATGATGTGATCGGGAACCTTAAAATTGAAACAACGATTCATGCCTGCAAAACCGCCATTGATCTATCGGGTTTGTTTCCGGGTAGTTATATCCTGATTATTAAAGCAAACAAAGGAGTGATCGATTATGAAAAATTTATTAAAAATTAAGTCCGATAAGCCTAACGAGTCAATAATCGGGCTCGTTTATTCAATAATTGAGCCCGTAGATTGAATATTTCAGCTCATTGAATGAAACTTTCATCCCATAGATTCAATATTTGAGCTCATAGAACGAAACTTTCAGCCCGTAGATTCAATATTCGAGCCCATAGAATGAAACTTTCAGCCCATAGATTCAATATTTGAGCCCGTAGAACGAAACTTTCAGCTCATTTTTGCCAACTATTAGCCCAAAGTATCAAACGATGGGCCGGTAGATTGAATCTTTCAGCCCATAGAATGAATATGTGAGCCCGTTGAATGGATAGAAGCACAAAAAAAAGGGTCTCTTCGAAGAGACCCTTTTTTGAATCGATATGTGTCGTCTATTAATAGAATTTCCAACGGTTATCAATGATCTCCGAATTTTTCTTGATGGCTTCAAATGCCTGGTAAGTTGCTTTGTAGCTTGAATTCATATAAAGATATTTCTTTTCGGCTTCGAGGTTGCCGGTAGTAGTACCGTCTTTAGCGGTTAGCTGAACAACGTACACGCCATTTTTCCCAACAATTGGTTTTGACTGCTGGCCAACTTCCAGTTTGCTGATGGCACCGTTCACAGCAGGTTCGTAACCAATTTCGTTTACCGAACCGTAAGCAAGTTTAAATCCGCTGGCAGAACCAACTGGTAAACCCATTTTAGAACCGGTTTGGTCAATATCGGCACCCCTGGATGCATTGAACTGATCGGCAAACATTTTTTCTTTCTTTTCCCTTACAACGGCCATTTGGATGGTCGGTTTAGCGGCTTCGAACGATTTGGTCCCTTTCTTCAGGTCGGCTTCGATGGCTGCTACAATAAACTTATCGTCTGTTTCAAAGATTGGTGATTTGTCTTTATCGGCAATCAATTCACCTGCTTTTGATTCGAGGAAAGCTGCGCGGATCATTGGACGAACCGAACCTACACCGGGAATGGTGCGGTCGTTTTCGTTGATCGTGGCCGTTTTTTTCCGATCGGCAGCAATTCTGCTGAATCCTTTTAAGTCCTGTGCACTGGCTGCAAATTTGCTGGCTTCGGCATAGGTATTTTGATAGGTTGTGGTACTTGGCGTAACTTTTCTGTCGACAATGGCAAATTCAACATTTTTCGATTTTGGGCCCTGAACCGTAACTTTGATCAGGTGAATACCAAATTGGGTTTGTGTTACCACCAGCTGATCTTTTTCAGCCAGGAAGGCAGCATTTTCAAATTCGGGCACCATCATGCCGCGTTTAAACCATCCCAAATCGCCTCCCTGTGCAGAAGATCCATCCTGTGAGTTGGTGCGGGCAGCCAGTTCAAAACTTACCCTTCCTGATTCGATCAATCTTTTCAGACTGTCGATTTTTGCCATGGCTGGTTGCAATTCGGCCTGGCTCTGAACCCTGATCAGGATGTGACTGGCTTTTACCGAGTCGGGGATCATTTTGGTGTCGATCAGTTTATACATTTTATAATAATCGCCTTCTTTAACCGGGCCATAGATGTCGTTCATGGTAGTGCTGAATGCCCACATTCCGAGGGTTGGGGCCAAATCTTTTTCAGCAAAGAATTTTTCTTCAAAACGGGTATCTGAATTGGCATTCACGAATTGTTTGTCGTTTTCGGTTGTGGCAAATTCACCTTTCAGCTTGGTTACATAGTTTAATGCTTCGGCATCGTCGTCGGCTGAAGGTTTGATATCGAACGTTACGTAAGAAATGATTTTCTGGCTTTTTTGATCAAAATCAGAACGGTGTTCTTCGTAATATTTTTTCAATTCGGTTTCGCTGCAGGTAATTTCGTTGTCAGAAACCGATGAATTTTTCTTCTGGATGTATTTCAGGTTAGCCGTAACGTTTCTCTCAATGATGCTTTGTTTGGCTTGCAACGAGTTGGCCGTAAAACCTTTTCCAACCAGATCGGTATATTTTGACATTTTTTTACTGCTGAGAATCTGTTTTTCAACACTCATCCAGGATTCTTTCTGTGGGGCCTCGGGGTTTTCCTGGATGTACTTCAAGAAACGGATCACGTTAGCTTTGTTTACCTGGCGGGTTTGTGGATCACCAAATATCTGGGCGATGATCGGATGCAGGTTATTACCCTGAACCATATCAAACATTTCCTGAGATGTTACGTCGATGCCTAATTCGTCGTACACTTTTCCCATCAGGCGTTCCTGTACCAGATTGTCCCATGTTTGATCCAAAATCTGTTGGTAGGCTTTATCGTCAAGGTTGTTTGTCTGATTGTTGTTTTTGTAAACTTTCGATAATTCATCGAAACTGGTTTGAAAATCAGGGTATTCAATTGATTCTCCATCAATACGGGCAATTTCTAATTGTTTCCCTCTCAACATTGAGCTTCCGGATTTCATTAAATCACCTAAAATAAAGGCTGCCAGAGCAATGAAAATTACTGCTGCGAGAAGTACTCCTGCCTTGTTTCTCAAATTCTGTAAAGTTGCCATTTGATATAACTTATTTTACTTAAATGATGTTTTTAAAATTTCAGGCTACGAAGATAATAATTTTACTATTCTATCCTAATGCAGGATATTCTTCAATTTTTAATTCATATCAACAATTTTCATCAGCACCAGCTCAATTCGGGTTTTTGTCGCTTTCAGGATCCTGAATTCAAAGTGGCCAATTGCTATGACCGAATTGGTTTTTGGGATGCTTTCGTACTGATTTAGAATCAATCCGGCAATGGTGTCGTATTCCGGGTTTTCGGGCAGGTTAAAATTGAACTGGTCGTTAAGGTACGATATTTCGTGCCGGGCGGATAAAATCCATCTTCCTTCTTTTAATTTTTTGGTTGTCAGATTGTCGGTGTCGTGTTCATCTTCAATTTCCCCAAAAATTTCTTCCAGGATATCTTCGATGGTAATTAATCCCGATGTACTGCCAAATTCGTCGACGACAATGGCGATGGTTTTGTGTTTTTGGGTTAGAGTGCCTAAAAGCTCGCTGACCAGCATGGTTTCGGGTACAACGATAACAGGATGGATGACTGTTTTAATGGACGTTGGGTTTTTGAATATTTGGGATGAATGGACATATCCTATTAAATTGTCAAACGAATCATCGTAGACCAGAATTTTGGAATAGCCTGTTTCCACAAATTTTGTCCGGAGTTCGTCAATGGACGCATTGAGTTCGATGGCTTCAATTTCGGTTCGGGGCACCATGCAATCGCGTACTTTGACCTTTGAAAAATCCAGTGCATTTTTAAATAATTCAATTTCGGTGTTCCCGTCGCTGTTTTCATCGTTTGGTGAGGAATCGGTCTGGTTTACATAGTGATCAAGGTCCACTTTCGAGAAAACATTTTTTTCGTTTTCGGGATCGATGTTTTTGATGATTTTCTTTTGAAAAGTTGTCAGTAAAAAGGCCAGCGGGTAAAACAAGGTGTACGATATAAGAACCGGGATCGCAAAGAACGTTAAGAAACTGTTTGAATTGATTCGGAACAGGGTTTGGGGAATTATTTCTCCTGCGAGATAGATGGTGATGGTTGAAATCAGGATTTGGAAAAAGAGGAGGATAAACGGAGAGGTCGAATAGGGCAGCAACAATGGTTGAGTCAGCTGAACAAACGTTATTCCATAGGTAACCACCGAGAGGATGCTCCCGATTTGCATGGTTGCAATGTATTGTTCGGTGTTGGACGCGAAGATGTTGATAATGGCCGAGGTGAAGGTGCCTTTTTGTTTGTTCACTTCAAGGCTCATCCTGTCGGCCGATTGGTAAGCTACGTTCATCCCGGTGAAAAAAACCAGGAATGCCAGGGTAATCAGGATGGTAATTAGTAGTGGCATCGTTTATTCATCTACTTCGATTACCACCGTTCCTTTGGGTTGAATGATTTTCCATTTTTTCATCTGTAAATCGGATTCAAACCCAATGCCGGTAATAATCTGCTCTTTTTGAATGATTTTAACAAATTGATCGGTGTGGATCGTGTTTTTCTTCTCATCCCAATACAGGAGCTCGGTTTTTAACGAATCGCCTTTTTCGGTTACTGCAACCACGTTTTGTTTGGCTTCCCACAAATTCTTTTTCTCGTAGTATTTGCCATACGACGCTTTGATACTCGAAGTAATTACCTTATTTCGGTTGTATTGCTGGATTTCAAAACCGTTTGGGAATTCTTTGTACGGTTCTTCTTCATCCTGAAAAACCAACAGCTTCGGGCTTTTCAACCTGAACCGGATAACGGTGGAATCGGAATAGAGCAAATCGAGGTTATCGGCAACTACTTCGGGCGAACCAGGAGGATGTGAAAAGGCTTTGATTTGTTCGACATTCTTGTTTTTGCACGAGAAGGTCAGGAGTGTGAACAAAAGGATGGCTGTGATGCATCCAATTGTTGATTTTATGGTAGAGTCGCTTGACATAGGTGTTCCTTTTTTCTCTTTAGCAAAAAATGTTCTGAACCACGGTTTCTTGTTTACACGATACAATTTAAACTATTATTGAACGCTAAAATTGTGTTTAAGCCGATCAGTGTGATTTCCGGTACGACAAAATTGTCTTTTTCAATCAACTTTTCAAAATAGGGAGCATCGCCTCCGGTAAGCAGGATCAGGGAATTGCCATACCGGTTATGATAGTAGCTGATCATTTGTTCAACTTCGCCTTTCAATCCATATTGCACACCTCCACGGATGGAATTTTCGGTGTGGTTGCCTTCATAGAATTTGGGCATATCGGGTGCCAAAAGAGGCAACTTATTGGTGAAATGGTGCAATGCGTTGAATCTCATTGTTAGCCCGGGGGTTATGAACCCACCGGTGTATTCGTTCCCGCTGGTAATGAAATCGTAGGTGATTGCTGTTCCGGCATCGATGAGTAAAATGTTCCTGTCGGGGTATAACCGATTGGCCCCAACGGCGGCAGCAATGCGATCTTTCCCCAGTGTTTCGGGCGTATGGTAGCCATTTTTGATGGGTAGTCGGGTTTGGTGGGTTAATTCGATAAAGAACGACATACACTTTTCCAACCGGTCGGACAGGGAGTCGGGTCTCTCTTTTACCGTTGAAACGATAGCGTTGTCAATGCCCGGTTGTTCTGCCAATAACCGGTCCAGATCATCGGAGGTGAAAGTGTCTGCATGAAGGTTGATCAGCAGTTTCTCTTGTTCGAAAACTGCAACTTTCGTGCGGGTATTGCCAATATCGACCACCAGATTTTTCACACCTATTTAAATTTCATGCTAATATCCAGTGCGTTGACCGAATGGGTTAATGCTCCGATAGAGATGTAATCGACACCGGTCGCTGCAACTTCTTTCACCCTTTCGAGGTTCATATTTCCCGATGCTTCAACTTTTGCCTTGCCGTCGATGAGGCGAACCGCTTTTTTCATCGTCTCGTTGTCCATGTTGTCGAGCATGATGATATCGGCTTTTGCATCCAACGCCTCTTTTACTTCATCGAGGTTGGTTGTTTCGACTTCAATTTTGATTTCAGGAGAAATGGCCGGGCGTATTGCTTTCACTGCGTTGGTTATTCCTCCGGCAGCACTGATATGGTTATCTTTGATCATCACCATGTCGAACAATCCCATTCGGTGGTTAGTGCCACCTCCGGCTTTTACCGCATATTTATCGAGCAACCGGAGACCGGGAACCGTTTTTCGTGTATCCAGGATCAAGGTTTTGGTTTCTTTTACGGCTTCAACATATTTTGCCGTTTCGGAAGCGATTCCTGATATCCGTTGTAAAAAATTCAGGGCCAAACGTTCGCCAGTAAGCAAAGCCCGGTACGAACCTTTAATCGTACATATCAGGTCTCCTTTTTTAACCTTGTCACCTTCAGAAACCTCCGCAATAAATTCGATTTGGTTATCAAGCTTTTTAAAAACCGCTTCGGCAACAAACAATCCGGCGATCACCCCATCGGCTTTGGCAATCATCACCGCTGTTGACTGAACGGATGCCGGGATCAGCGTATTGGTTGTTATGTCGCCAGTAAGCACATCTTCCTGGAGGCCGGCTTCGATTAATGTATCAATGTTTTTTAGCAGGTTTTTATCCATTTTTATGTTTTGTGTTAATGATGAACAGGAAGATTCCTATCTGTTCCGAAAAACAATCGGATGCAAAATTAAGAATTTATACAAGAATCGTTTGCCTGTGTCGATCGGATCCAACGAATTTTTGTACTGGTGAATAGGGTTGCCGGATCAATCGTTCCTTTTTTTCCAACGGAGAGGAATTTTTCGCTAAAAAATTTAATGCGAGTCATTTTGTCGATCAAACGGTGTGTCCGGTATATCGGGAGAATTGAAAACAACATTGAAGGTCATCTGATTTTATTATCTGATCACCGTTATGGAATTGATGTGTCATTTTGTTGAACCAGCCAATCGGGTCAACAAAGAGGAACCGTGTTTCTTTTAATGAAACAACCGATTAAGAGAAATCTCTAAAACAGAATCTCATCGGGGCTGAAAAATACACTGATTTCTCTTTCCGCGCTTTCATTACTGTCGGATCCGTGAACCGCATTAGCCTCTTTATCTTCGGCAAACATCTTGCGGATGGTGCCAAAATTAGCTTTCAACGGGTCGGTATTTCCAATCATTTCACGAAAGTCGGCCACTGCATTTTCTTTTTGAAGCACCGCGACCACAACGGGGCCTGATGTCATGTACTGGATTAAACTGCCAAAGAATGGTTTTTCAACATGTTCTTTGTAGAAAAGTTCCGCCTTTTCTTTCTCTATCCGGATGAGCTTCAACCCAAGAATCTTAAAACCATTTCGATTAAATAACTCGATGATCGGGCCAAGATAATTGTTTTTAAAAGCGGTAGGCTTTACAATGGTGAAGGTAAGGTCTGTTCTCATTGTTATTTTTTTAATATTTTCAATTAATTGTCTGTTTATTTCGTATACTTAAATTTTATATTTGTTCGTAGTTGTTTTAACAAATAAAAGAATCTTTCTCATTAATCCATAAAAAGGTTAGGGCAGGAGAATAGCATTTAACAAATTCATTATAATGGCATGAGTACTTTAATCGATCCAACGCTTCTTGAAAAAGTCAAAACAATCATGTTGTCTTCCGATTATTTTGTAATTATTCCCCATGTAAACCCCGATGGTGATGCAATTGGTTCGTGCATTGCGTTAAGCCGGGTTTTGAAAAATATGGGTAAAAATGTAAATATAATAACTCCCAATGAATTTCCTGAATTCCTTCAATGGATGGAAGGCATTGATGATGTGATTGATTTTGAAAAAAATCCTGAAAAGGTCGATGGAATTTTTGATCGGGCCGAGACCTTATTCTGCCTCGATTTTAATGATTTTGAACGAACGGAAGGGTTGAAAAATTACTTGTCAGAGTTCAAAGGGACAACCGTTGTGATCGACCATCATCCCGGGCCGATGGCAAAATGTGATCTTTTACTTTCTTATCCGTCGGTTTGCTCAACCGGTGAGCTTTTGTTCCGGATTGTAGAGGGGATTGGGTTACTCGACTATCTTGACCGGCCTGCTGCCGATGCTGTTTTCACCGGCATAATGACCGATACCGGTAATTTTAGTTACAATGCTTCCGATCCCGAAACGTATCACATCATCGCCAAGTTGTTGGAAAAAGGGATCGACCGGGACCTGATTCATTCGAATGTGTTTCACACTTTTTCGGAAGATCGTTGGCGCTTGATTGGACATGCCTTAAAGGAAAAAATGGTGATTCTTCCGCAATACCGGACCGGCTATATTAGCTTGAGCAAAAAAGAACTCGAGATGTTCAATTATCAACCCGGCGATACCGAAGGGCTGGTGAATTATCCGTTGTCTGTTCGGGGTGTCGTTTTTTGTGTCTTGTTTTCGGAACAGGATGATTTGGTCAAATTATCTTTCCGGTCGAAGGGAAACTTTTCGACCAACGATTTTGCCAGGAAACATTTTAATGGGGGAGGCCACATCAACGCTTCGGGCGGAAAATCGTTTCAATCGTTGGAAGAAAGTGTATCCAAATTTGAAGCGTTGCTTGAAGAGTATCGCGATGAATTGTTGAACTGTTTTTAATCAATAGATTTTGAAACGATCAGAACTGCTAAAGAAGTTACTTCCGGGTTTCATTCCTTTGTTTGTATTTATTGCTGCCGACGAAATTTGGGGCACCAAAGTGGGGCTTGTTGTGGCCGTTGTTGTAGGGATTGCTGAGTTTTTTTATACCTATTTTAAAGAAAAACGGTTCGATAAATTTATTATCCTTGACACTGCGCTATTGATTGCTCTGGGGGGGATTTCATTCCTTCTCGATAATGATATTTTTTTCAAAATAAAACCGGCAATCATTGAAGCCATTTTGTGTGTCATCCTGGCCGTTTCAGCTTTTACCCGGATTGATATTGTTGGGGGAATGTCAAAACGGTACATGAAGGGAATTGAAATGGACGAAACGGTTCAGCGTAAATTTAAAGAGACGCTGAAAGTGTTGTTCTGGATTTTTACGGCACATACCCTTCTGGTTGTTTATTCGGCTTTCTGCATGTCGAAAGAGGCTTGGGCTTTCATTAGCGGAGGTTTGTTCTATATCTTGTTCGGGGTTTACTTTTTGTTCGAACTCGTTCAACAAAAAAGGAAAATCAAAAAGCAGCAGATTGTCCTGCCTTCAGAGGATGAGGAGTGGCTTCCGGTTGTTGACGACCAGGGGCAGGTCATCGGGAAGGCATTGCGTTCGGCATGTCATAGCGGAAGCAAAATCCTTCATCCGGTGGTTCACCTTCATGTGATGAACCCACACAAGCAGCTTTTCCTGCAGTTGCGCCCCGAAACGAAATTAATTCAACCCGGTAAGTGGGATACAGCTGTTGGCGGACATATCGCTTTTGGTGAAGATGTAAAAGTGGCTCTTCAGCGTGAAGCGTATGAAGAAATTGGGATGAAAGATTTTAGTGCGAGGCCTGTCGGTAATTATATCTTTGAGAGTGAAATTGAAAAAGAGATGGTTTTTTCATTTTTGAGTTACGATTATAAAACTATTCATCTTCATTCCGAAGAAGTTAAAGAGGGACGTTTCTGGACACAGAAACAGATTGAACAAAACCTTGGTAAAGGAATATTCACTCCCAATTTTGAATGGGAATACCAAACTCATCTGAAAGACCAAATCTTCTGATTTAGTGTCTCATCAGTTCTCTTTCCAAACTCTCATAATCGGCAAACCCGGTTTCTTTTGCTTTGCTCAGGGCAACCTTTGAGTTCGTAAAATCATTTACATATAAGTAGCAAAGGGCAAGGTTATACCATGACTGATTAAAATTGGCTTTCATTTCACAGGCTTTCTTGAAATCGGCGGAAGCTTCTTTGTATTTTTTCATTTGAAAGAGACAAAGTCCTCTGTTAAAGTACAAAGCCGCATCTTTTACATACTCCAATGCAAATTCGTAATAGTTGTACGCCTCCTGAGGCTTGTTTTGTGAAAGAAGATAAGCTCCGATTTCGTTGCTTAGATTTACATTTTTGGGGTTTACAATCAGGGCCGCAGAGAGCCGCTGGATATATTCCTCTTTTGGAGTCTGATCGGCCAGGTTGATTTCAAAGATATATGCTTTTTCATCGGTGCCAAACTCTTTGATTGTTTTAAGACATGTTGGTTTAATCGAAGTTAGGTAAATCAGGTTGTTTCGGATGGTGGTAATCGTCTTGTCTGTTTTTTTCGTTGGAATACCTCTCAGATTCGCCATAATTACATGGGTCGCATGGGTTCTTTTGACTAATGCCAATACCGAATCGGCGTTGGCTTCGAGTTTATAAACGCCACTGAAAAAGTTTTTTCCACCACTGGCAATCCACGACATGTCGGGTTTTCGGCATAATACCACGGCGTTGGAGGGCAGGTGCTCTCCGGCCCATTTACTGGCTAACATGTAGTTTTGCCAATCGGGGGTATATGAGTTGAATGCTTCGGTGTTCGCTTTGTCATACGACATTTTTTTGCCAACTTCTTTTATGCTTTGAGCACTAATGGTAATCAGAATCAACGCAAAAAAGGAGATAAGAAGGATCTGCAGCTTTTTGAAGCTTTGTTTTTCGAATAACGTGTAAAGGAAGTAGGCAACAATCCCAATTAAGAATGGGAAATAGATCATAATGAGCCGGTCCTGATCCCAAACTTTCTGAATTGAAACAAATGTCGCTCCAATCATTCCGACAAGGTACAAAACGGGGAAAAGGAGTTTCTTATTCTTTTTTACTGCATAGAAACCAGAAATGGCGAATAGGATAAGTAAAAGGATGGTAAGTATTGCGCTGGTTTTCCGGTATTCGGTAGGAAAGAAACCAAGCATCTTCACAAACGTTTTTGAAAGGTACAATTCAGAATTATCCCAGATTCGTTGGATAAAACCAATCAGATTATCGTTCCCCTGATCGGGTTTATAGGGGTGTTTCAGAAGGATTGTTTCAAGTTGTTCTTCGTAGCCAACTTTTTTTACATTCCAAACGACCGACTTATATAACGAAAAACCGAAATGGGTAACAATGGCCGATAAGGTATAGATTGCTGTGCCCAGATATTTTTTGTTGAGCAGAAGATAGACAATGGAAATAACAAGAATGGAGAGTGCAACCGTTTTTGTCTGGAACAATAAATAGACAGCAATTCCCAGTACCATGAAATATTTCCATGATTTTTTTATGGATTCTTTTGAGTCCTCAAATTTGTGGGCAATTTCAAGGAAATAATAGATGTAGACTATTTGAAAAAGGATGAAAAAAGATTCGGTATAGGTGGTGCTCGAATAGTAACAAATCAGGTAACTAAAGGCGGTGGCTAAGAGGACAAATGTTGTGGTTGTGTGGTTTGTATATTTAATGAAAAGGCGTTGAATAAAATAGAAGGATGCCAGATTGAACAATAAAGAGGTTGTTTTCAGCATGACCATGTTGACCCCAAAGATCAGCACAAAAAGCGATAATACCATACTATAAAATGAACTGTGCCATCCAGGGAAAGCTAACCCTTTTGCAAACTGGTAAGCATTTCGGATGTATCCGGAATCGTCGCCTCCGCTGGATACGTCTTTATTGAAAAGGAGTATTGAAAACAATAAGGAGATCAGTAAGGATGCAATCAAAACAATGCTCGACTTTGACTGCAGAAATTGTTCTATCCTTTCGAAAAGACTCTTTTCGACTTGTTTCTTTTTAGCCATAGTTAATAGTTTCTGAAGGTTTTTGTTGTAATCGGAATAAACCGATTATTCAGGGTCAAACTTATAATATTTTTTTATTTGAATTTAATTTTTTTTGCGGCAAAAGCACTCATTTTAATTAACAACCATCCATGTTTGAACCGGCTGATTTGTGTGGAACCGTATTCCCGGTCCCGGTATCGCACAATCACTTCGGTAATTTTCAGATTGAGTTTTGCTGCGCCGAAAAGAAGATCGAAATCGCCAAACGGGTCAAAATTGCCAAAATAGCTTCGATTGGCTTTGATCAATTCATAATCCTTTTTGAATAATACTTTGGTGCCGCATAACGTGTCTTTCAGCCTTTGTCCTAAGATAAAAGAGAAAAACCATCCGAAGAATTTATTGGCCAAATAATTGAGAAAGCGCATGGCCTGCTTTTCCATTGGATAAACCAGCCGGCATCCATTCACAAATTCCCCTTTGTTGTGGGCCAGTACCTGGTAGAATTTTGGCATATCTTCCGGCGGTGTTGTAAGGTCGGCATCGAGGATCATTAAAATGTCACCCGATGCAGCGTCAAATGCTTCTCTTACGGCATTACCTTTCCCTTTGCCGGTCTGTTTCATTACTTTAATGTCCTTATCCGGATAGACTTTCTGAACCCGGAGCATTTCCTCATACGTTCCATCCTGGGAGCCTCCCTCAATAAATAGGAATTCCTGATGAGAACCGAATGCCGGAGTACGGATAATAGCATTTTCTACATTCCCTTTTTCATTTCTGGAAGGTATGACAATGGTCGTAGAGTATTCTTTGCTTTCCAGGTTAACCGGTGTTGGCCGAACTGTAATGAAATGGATTAAGTCGAGGGCATTTATGCCCGGAAGATTGGCAATTAGTTTGTTGACAATGAAATTGAAAACAGGGATGTATTTGGGGAAAAGGATTTTTTTCTCCACTTTGATAAGCTCAAAATCCTCCAGCTTGAGAATACTCTCGATGTCTTTTATTGACAGCCAGTTCTGAAGGGGTTGTTGGGCTTTTAATCGTAGGCTTTCTCCAATTCTGAGGGTTGGTTCCCACAAATAGTTATAAGTGGATATGATGATTTTTGTCGACGGGGTAACCATCTTCCTCAGATTTTTGAAAAAAGCTTGTATATCCCAGAGCGATGCGACCAAATCGGAAATGATTATATAATCAAATACTTCGGTTGTTGTAAAGTTGGTTACATCGGAAACCTGAAAATGTAAATGGGGGTATTTTTGTTGGGCAATTTTGATTGCGGTCTCCGAAAAATCGACGCCCAGGCCATAAGAGGGTTTAACAGCATTTAGCAACGTTGCCGTTGAACACCCAAGTTCCAGCACCCGCGAATTCTCAGGAATAATAAACGAATATTGCTTTTCAATGGTTTTATGATAAAAACGATTAAACCGGATCCATTTGTCTCGTTTAAGCGCATTTTTCTCAAAGTAGTTTTTTAATAGAATTTGTCCCTCTTCCATTTCTTGATGTTGTAGGTGTGTTATTTAGTTTTGATGAAAAAATCTTTTTTGCACATAATTACATCTTTTGATTGGTTATTCATAATTGAAGAACCATTATGTTGCACTATTTTCCGATCAGAAAAATGGCTGGTTTCTTATGCAAATCGGGTTTTTCTTTTTTCCACTCTCTGATGCTTCGGGTTTTGATAAACTCTGTTTCGAGCGTAATGTCACAGGCAATGCACAGCCGGGTCTTTTCATCCAACGTTTTTACCAGATCATCAAATAATGTATTATTCCGGTAAGGTGTTTCGATGAAAATTTGGGTTTGATCATCCTGAAAGGCCCGGTGTTCCAGGAAACGGATGGTTTTTCCCCGTGCAGGATGTTTTACCGGGATATAACCTACAAAAGCAAAACTTTGGCCATTCATTCCCGAAGCCATTAAAGAAAGAAGAATAGAGGATGGTCCGACAAGGGGTTTTACTTCAATCCCTTTTTGATGGGCAATTCGAACAAGATCCGCTCCGGGATCTGCAACACCCGGGCAACCAGCTTCCGAGATGATCCCAATGTCCTGCCCTTCGTTGATCGGATCGAGGAACTGGTTCATTTCGTCGAACCGGGTTCGTTTATTTAGCTCATTGAATTGTAGTTTGTCGATATCGGTATCCGGGTTCAGTTTCTTGATGAATCTTCTGGCGGTTCGTTCATCTTCCACAACAAAATGCGAAATGTTTGAAACAATTGTTTTTATGGTTGATGGCAACACATTTAACGGGTTTTCATCGCCCAGAGTGGTTGGTATCAGGTAAAGTTTTCCGATCATGATATGAATTTTGGTTCAAAAATACATGAATAAAGGTTCAATCATAGCCCCGGTACACTAAATTTGTGTATTCTTAATACCAATAGTTTTGAAAGTTACTTTTTTAGGAACCGGGACATCACAAGGAATACCGGTGGTTGCTTGTCCTTGTAAAGTCTGTCAGTCGGTTGACGAACACGATAAACGATTACGTGCTTCGGTGATGATTGAAACGGACAAGAATGTGGTGGTTATTGATGCCGGTCCCGATTTCAGGCAGCAAATGCTTCGGGCGAAGCAAACTAATCTTTCGGCGGTTTTGCTCACCCACGAACATTATGATCATATTGCCGGGCTAGACGATATCCGGGCTTTTAACTGGGTTTTGCAATGCCCGACCGATATTTATGCCGAAGAGCGGGTCCTTCAGTCGGTAAAAAGGACTTTTTTTTATGTGTTTGCCAGCGAGAAATATCCGGGTGTTCCTCAAATGGCATTGCATGAAATTACCGAAAAACCATTCTCGATTGGGAAAACAAAAGTGATTCCCATACGGGGCTTTCATTATAAGTTGCCGGTTTTGGGTTATCGGATTCGGAATTTTGCTTATTTGACGGATGTTAAAACAATTAACGATAGTGAATTAAAAAAGTTGGACGGGTTAGACACATTGGTTGTTAATGCCCTGAGAAAGGAGAGCCATATTTCCCATTTAACCTTGAGTGAGGCTTTATCGCTTATCGGAAAGATTTCTCCCCGCCAGGCTTTTCTCACCCATATTGGGCACCAGATGGGCACCTATCAGGATATTTCGCCAGAATTGCCTGAAAATGTTTTTCTTGCCTACGATGGTTTGGTGCTTGATTTATAATGGTAGGATGAGTAATATAAGATGCTTCCTGAAAGGAAGAAAAAGATCCCTGCCGCAAAAAAGCCGGCTTTCAATCCCTGATGGTCAATTACCCATCCCCAAATGGGGCCTGTTACTGCAAAAATGATCCGAATGACCATGTCTCTCAACGATAGTACGGTAGCCCTTATTTCAGAGTTAATTAGTTCGTGTATGTAATCTTTCAGTACCGGAGTGGCAATTCCTCTGACGATGTAGATCAGGAAAACAAATAGTAACATCCAGAAGGAAAAAACGAGCCCCGTCACGATAAACCCGATGGCAATTGAACTGTAAATGAACCCGGTGAGTTGCTTTTCATTAAAAGCTTTTTCGATTTGGTAGGAGAAAATTGAAGCAAATCCGACAGTCAGATTGAGAATGGTCCAAACAACCCCAAAGAGTGGCAACGGAAGCTTTACTTCGATCAGATAAGGTTGAATAAACCAGGCAAAGGTAAGGGTTGCCGCTCCAATCAGGGATGAAAAGAACACAAAGTTCCGGAGTTTGGAATGCTTGATTAGTGTATAATGCAACACATTAACAATGTCTCTGATGCCGGTCGCACGATCTTTTTTTTCTGATGCTGGTTCAAACAAGGTGAATGCAGCCGGAATTGCGGCCAACGAAACAATGGTTTGGGCAATGTAAGGAGTTCGCAGGCTAATTGTTGCCAGTAATCCGCCAAGCAATCCGGCAATCGCTTCTGAAAAGTTGCCAACTGAAATAACCCTTCCTTCGTATTTGGTATATTCACTGGTTTTTCCGTCAATCTTTAAGGTGTCATACAGCAATGCCGAATCAGCTCCCGAAACGAAACTTTGGCCGATGCCCAGTATGAGTTCTGCAATCAGGAATTGCCAAAAACCCGCAGTGACGGTATAAATTGAAAATCCAAGGGTTGTAAGAAGTGTGCCGAAAATCAGAACTTTTTTCCGGCCCCATATATCGGCAAAATATCCGGATGGTATTTCAAAGGCAACAATACCAACGGAGTAGACAGATTTTAGCCAGAATATTTGAGACATGGTCATTCCGTTCTCCTGAAAAAAGAGGACCACGATTGGCATAATCAAGGAGAACCATTTGGCAGTTTTTATGATATATAGCCGGTAGATATTTCTGATTACTTCTTTAGACATGGATGCCGTTGCTCGTTATTTCTTTTGATGGAAACGCAAAAGAAAAGCCCGTTGCTATTTTCATAACGAACGGGCTTCAGCGGAGAGAGAGGGATTCGAACCCCCGGATCGCTCGCACGATCAACGGTTTTCAAGACCGCCGCAATCGACCACTCTGCCATCTCTCCAGTA
>DAOQAB010000081.1:0-16554 GCA_035353695.1 Prolixibacteraceae bacterium | reverse complement strand
GCTTGTGTTGATGGGAGAAAACACAAAATCGTCTTGCGCCCAAAGTTGGCAAGAAACAAAAAGAGCAACGAGCAGTAAGATTTGTTTCATCGTGTGGTCAATATGCTTTAATCGACATTTCACTTTGGCAAATGTATTCATTTGAAGCAAAAGATCGAATGATTCTTCTGGAATGAAAACATGTAGATTGCATTTTAAACCCACTTCCGTTTTTAGATAATTCATTTCCATTCAAATCATTTGCATCATTTGAAATAAAAACTACAACATCTGTTCTAAATTCTCTTTTTGTGTTGAGATACTTTTACAAAATTAAAACCATGAAACCATGAAAAATCAATTCACAATCCTCGTTTTGCTGGCAATAATAGGCGCTGCTTTTTCACAGCCAGCAAAAGCAATCAAAACCGAAAGCAAGCGTGATATTGCCTTCGGAACCGTGATTGATCCCAACGAACAAGTGAAAGCTTCGCGCAAACTGGCTAAAATATTGGCAAAACCAGGTTCTCCGCAATGGAGAGGAAAAGGCGACCAGAAAAGATTTTATCATTTCCCGGATGCAAACACCGATGTTCCGTACAGGGTTTGTGTCCCTTCAAACTGGAACGGAAAGTCGAAATTACCTCTGGTAATGTTCCTGCATGGCGGTTGGAACGACGAAAGTTCGTACCTTGACCAAAACGACAAGCAACTGGTAAAACTGGCCGATCAATATGGATTCCTTCTGGTTTCACCCTTGGGATACAAAAGTGCTTACGGAAATTCCCTGCTACTACCTGCTGTTTTCGGCCAACCCGAAGCAGCAAAAAAAATACTGTCGGAACGCACTTCAAAAAGGGACAGTGCCAATATTCTCAGCGAAAAGGATGTAATCAATGTAATTGAGTTGGTACTAAACGAATATCCGGTTGACCGTAAAAACATGTTCCTTACAGGGCATTCAATGGGTAGCGGTGGAACCTGGTATTTGGGGGCAAAGTATCGTAATTACTGGAAAGCTTTAGCCCCCATGTCGGGACCCTTTGTTCAGGAATCGACTTATCCCTGGGAGCGTATCCGTAAAATGGCTATTTTTATGAGCGAGGGTACCAAAGCACCGGCATCGTTGGAAGGAAGCCGGCAAATGGCCAACTGGATGAAAAATAATGGGTTCAATATCGAGTACAAGGAAGTCGATGCCGACCACCCGGGAATGGTACCACTTATTTTGCCCGATGTTTTTGAATTCTTCAATAAATGCAATTGATTTTTCTATATAACCGACAAAATCAAACTACTAATCTTAATATTAAAATTGAAATGATGAAAAACAAATTTCGATTTCTGATCATCCTTGCCTTGGTGCTAGTAGTACCAGTTGCAGCTATGGTGGTAATATCAGTGTCGGGGGTAGGTGGTATCGCCCCGCTTTCGAGACCCGAAGGACCTTGTGATATTTATGCGATAGGAGGTAATCCTTGTGTAGCTGCACACAGTAGCACCCGTGCGCTATATGCTTTGTATAATGGCCCCCTTTATCAGGTGATGCGCCAGTCCGATGGCAAAACCCTCGACATTGGCGTGGTAAAACCCACTGAAAACGACCCCGGCGGATATGCCGATGCTGCCGCTCAAGATGCTTTTTGCGCCAATACGTATTGCTGGATTACAACTTTATATGACCAGTCGGGCAAAGGCAACCACCTTGTTCAAGCACCTCGTGGAGCTTTTAGTGGCCCTGCAATGGGCGGTTTTAACAATTTGCCAATGGCCGACATGGCCCCTGTTACATTAATGGGGCATAAAGTTTACGGTATTTTTATTGCACCTGGCATGGGGTTGCGCTGGAACGATGCCAAAGGCACAGCAGTTGACGATCAATCCGAAGGACAGTATTGGGTGATTAGTGGACATCATTACAACAATGGTTGTTGCTATGATTATGGCAATGCCGAGACCGACAGCCGTGATGACGGCGATGGTACCATGGAAACCACATATTATGGAAATGCCAATTACTGGTATAGAGGCAAAGATGCCGGTCCATGGATTATGACCGACCAGGAAAACAACCTCGTTGGCTGTGTGAACGAATCACCCGATGATAAATATTGTGCCGACATTGAAAGTGTAACATGGCGTTTTGTGACTGCTACAGCCGATGGTGAACCGCATCATTGGAGAACAATGGGTGGAGATGCTCAGCAAGGCGACATGAAAATAGTATTCGATGGGCCAAGGATTAAAAACGACCGTAGCAGTTATGATCCGATGCGTAAACAGGGAGCCATATTGCTTGGCAATGGCGGCGACAACAGCAATGGATCGCAAGGTACGTTCTACGAAGGGGCAATGACAGCTCCAGGAACTTTCCCAACCAAAGAAACCAACCAAAAAATTCAGGCCAACATTGTTTCTGCAAAATACGATGTTCAAAGTGTAAATATCGCTCCTGCCATTGCAACCGATACACCAACTGGTCTTCAAACGTTTGCTCCTAAAACATCGCAAAACACAGTGGTTACTTATACAAACACCACTGGTTCAGAAATTAAAGACCTGACTCTAAACATCGACTTACCAAGCGGATGGAAGTCGGTGGTTTTGAATTCAAAAGAAACTTCGAAGAAATTTGCTGAAGCAATTGCTCCGGGTACAAGTGTTAATGCTACATTCACCATAACATCGGGTAACGAGGCTTTTAATGGTGATTTGGTAAGTAAAGCAAGCTGGACAAATCAGAACAACAAGGTTCAATCTGAGACAGCTATTGAAAAAGTCAGAAATGTTAGTCCTGTTAAAATTAACGAATTTCGAATAAGCGATGGTTCTGCAAGTAATTCAACCAACTCGTTTATCGAACTTTACAATGCAGGGGAAAATGAAGTTGACATCTCCAATTGGACGCTGACCCAACACCAAACCCAGTTGCCAATATTTTCTGCAATTAAAATTCCAGCCGGAACAAAATTGGCAGCTCGCAGTTTTTACCTGTTAGGTTTGTCAACCTCAGGTTTGGCTGTTCCTGCTAAAAAAGGAGAATCAACTATTTATGTAAGAAGTACAACTGGAATGTCGGTGGGTAATATGGTTGAAATTGGCACTGGTTCAATGACCGAAAAACGTAAAATTGCCAGTATTGTCAACCCCATTTTACCGAAAGAAGAACAACCTGCAAATCCTTTCCGACGCAGAAATGCACCGGGAACACCTACAACTATTTGGCAACCACTCCCCGACGGTCCAGTAGTTACTATTCCGGCAGGGTCAAAAAATATTCCTGTTACAAGCACTGATGGATTTGAAGTAAGTCAGAAAATGGCCATTGGCTATGGAGCTACTTATCCTACTACAGCACAGTCTATCGAAAAATACGAAGTGGTAACCATAACAAATGTTGGTAAACCTGGTACTCAGGCTTGGTTATCCATGGATGCAAAAGCAGGTGATACAAATATCAAGGTTTCATCGGTTGAAAATATCTCGGTAGGCGATAAAATCAGGCTTGATATAGAAAGTATGGGCTACGGAATCGAAACAGTTACGGTAAAAAGTGTTGGAACTAAGTCGGTTCGCAGTACTTTCGATGCACCATTAAAAGCAAATGAAGACCCCGGCACTGGACTCGAACTCGAAGCTCCGCTAAAATTCAACCATGCTTCGAATATGCCTTTCAGTGTAAAGGGAACAGGTATCAGTTTCGAACCAGCAACCGCTTTTGCCCACTCGAGCAACGAACCTGTACTGCCACTTTGCTTTGTTGTCGCACTCGATCAGCCATTGGCAAGCAATCACGATATTGACGATGTTGTGCTTGATTCAAAAGCAACAACAGCCGGCTATCAGGGAGTCAATGCTCCAAACCAGTTGTTTGGTGGCCCCGCACTTTCTTCAAACGCAGGAAATATGGTGTTGCGCGATGCAAAAGGCAATGTGGTTGATGGATTAAACTACGGCGGTTTGGTCGACCCGTGGGCTTCCGAAGGCTATCAGGCAAAATCAGGTGCCGGTGCTGGTGGGTGTTATGTTGCTTCTCCATCAGCAAGCAGAGGTGGCCGCTGGTGGATGGTAGCGACAACTGTACAACCCGACAGAAGTGCTGGCCGTTATCCCGATGGTACCGATACCGACAGTAATTGTGACGATTTTAAAGTTCAGAACACAACAACGCTGGTTGCGCCATCTAAAGTTGGTTCAAATAATATTAAAGTGAGCAGCGTGGCTGGCTTTAGCCTTGGACAAAAAATTATTGTTGATGCAGGAGTAAAAAGCGAAACTGTGGTAATAGCTGCAATAGGAACATCTGGGGGTACTTCCGTCGGAACTGCTGTAAAAGCCGGAGGAAAAGCGATACCTGTTGGTGGACTCGAAGGCTTCAGTGCCGGACAAACCATCACAATAGGAGAAGGAGTTAATAGCGAAACAGCAGTTATTGCTTCTACTGTAGCTGGTCGCCGTCGTTTTGGTGGCCCTGCAAATGTCCCAGTCGACACGATCAAAGTAACTACACCTCTTGCAAAAGCTCACGAAGTTGGTGCTCAGATAGCAGGTAGCGGAATTACACTTACTGCTCCATTGACCAAACAGCACGATAACGGTATGCCGGTAGCAACTAATATTTCTACTCCGGGTGGCCCTAATCAGTATGCAGTGAAACCTTGAAAGAGAGAGTAAAAGTTTAATATTACTTTCCGTAGCATTGGCGAATGTCGATGCTGCAGAGAGTTTCACATTAATAGGGAATTTTGTTTTGGAAACGAATAAAAACAACAATCATTCTTTCTGGCCGTGGTGGAGAATCTGCCTCATAGTGTTGATTTTAATGGCTATTATTGTGAGTTTTATTCTTTGCTGGCACTTTTTTCAAAGTGGATCAATGGCTGGCTGTAGAGGAGGTAGTCCTTGCAACGAGGTACTTAACAGCCGTTGGTCGGTTCTGTTTGGTGTTTTGCCTGTAAGTGGTTTGGCCTTGGGTACTTATCTTGCTATGCTGTTTGCTGTTTTCTATATCGAAAAAGAAACAGAATTATCTATCAGCCGCATGGCTTGGGGCACAATGCTGGTGCTGACGGGCTCAATTTCAGGTAGTGCAATATGGTTTACCATTGTACAAAAATGGTTCATTGGTAGTTTTTGCCCTTATTGTATGACTGCTCATATAATCGGACTAATTTTGACAGCTTTGATAGTTTGGCGGGCAACTAAAGAAACAGGCATTCATTTAAACGAAACACCATTAACCAATCAAGCAACGGTTGAAACAAATACAACTGTTGCCACAAAACGAATTATTAGCACAAAACTTATGATAAGTCTTGTGCTGATTGGACTGGCATTATCGGGGATTGTTGCTGTTTTTCAAATCAAATTCACCCCAATGCCGTTAAATAGTAAGGGAGAACAAACAAATAACCTTCCTTCTATCGACTACCAAACAGCACCAATTATCGGATCCCCATCTGCACGCTATATTATTACTGTACTCTTTGATTATCAATGTTCCCATTGTCAGAAAATCCATTTCATGCTCAACGATGTAGTTAGCCAATACAATGGAAAACTCGCGTTTGTGCTTTGCCCCACTCCTCTTAACACTCAATGTAATCCCTTTATTCCCCGCGATGTGGATGCTTTTAAAAACTCGTGTGAATTGGCCAAAGTTAGCTTGGCCGTTTGGTTGTCTAACCATGAAGCTTTTCACGAATTAGACAATTGGATGTTCACCTTTGAATCTGGAAATGGATGGAAACCAAGAAGCCTTGAAGATGCCATTTCAAAAGCAGTTGAATTAATTGGACATGAAAAGTTTAATGCGGCTTGGACAAATCCTTGGATCGAAGATTATATACAGCTTAGTGTTCAACTATTTGGTCAAACCATACAGGGAGGCAAAGGGGGCATCCCAAAAATAATTTTCGGTTCGAAATGGGTAATACCCGAACCCTATAATTCCGAAGACCTTGTAGATATTTTACAGAATAGTCTATTTGTACCTAAACCATAGCATGTTGTATGAATGATTAATAGAAATTTAAATAAATTATTGAAAACTTATGAAGACAAACTTATTGCTCATCTTAATTCTTTTGATTCAACTTCAACTGAATGCGCAAGAAAAATTTCCGGTTATCGTTCGTACAGATAAGGAACCAGTTGCTTCAGGTAAATTTGAACCCACATGGGAATCATTGAGCCAGTATCATGTACCCGAGTGGTTTAAAAATGCCAAATTCGGCATTTGGGCACACTGGGGTCCACAGTGCCAACCGGGTCAGGGCGACTGGTATGCCCGGTCGATGTACAACGAAGGCAGCCGCGAATACAAATGGCATGTCGAGCATTACGGTCATCCATCGAAGTTTGGGTTTAAAGATGTGATTAATGAGTGGAAAGCCGATAAATGGGATCCCGAAAAACTGGTAGCTCTTTATAAACGTGCAGGTGCTCAATATTTCTTCGCCATGGCCAACCACCACGACAACCTCGATATGTGGAACAGCAAATACCAGGAATGGAATACGATGCGGGTTGGCCCTCACAAAGACATACTTGCCGGATGGGCAAAAGCAGCTAAAAACAACGGTTTGCCTTTAGGTCTCAGTGTTCACGCTGCCCATGCCTGGTCGTGGTTGGAAGTATCACAACGTGCGGATAAAAACGGTGAATTTGCAGGTGTTCCCTACGATGGAAAACTGACAAAAGCCGACGGTAAAGGTACGTGGTGGGAAGGTCTGGACCCACAAGAATTGTATGCCCAAAACCACCCGCTTAGCGAAGAAAGTGAAGATATTAACAAGATTCATAGTCAATGGAACTGGGGAAATGGCGTTGCCATGCCATCGCAAGAGTATTGCGAGAAGTTTTACAACCGTACCATTGACATGATCAACCAGTTCAAACCCGACCTACTCTACTTTGACGATACCGCTCTTCCGCTTTACCCGGCAAGTGATGCCGGATTGAAAATAGCCGCTCATTTCTACAACAGCAACATGGCTCAACACAACGGAAATCTTGAAGCGGTGCTTTTGGGGAAAATCCTTACCCCAGAACAGAAAAAGTGCATGGTTTGGGATGTAGAACGTGGCGCACCCGACAAAATTCAGGAAGAGCCCTGGCAAACCTGCACCTGCATTGGCGAATGGCACTACAAAAATTCGATTTACGAGAACAACCGTTACAAAACAGCCCAATCAGTCATTCTCTCGCTGATCGATGTGGTGAGTAAGAACGGAAATATGCTTTTAAACATCCCCGTACGTGGCGATGGCACCATCGACGAGAAAGAAATTGCGATAGTGGAAGGCATTGCCGCATGGATGGACATCAACAAGGAAAGTATTTTCGATACCCGTCCATGGAAAGTATTTGGCGAAGGCCCTGCTGCCGATGCAGCTAATCCCATTAATGCTCAAGGCTTCAACGAAGGCCGCATCAAATTCACAGCTAAAGACATTCGATTCAACCAAAACGGAAAATTGCTTTATGTTACCGTAATGGGCGAACCCACCGAGAATATTTTGGTAAAGAACCTTAACAAACAGGTTCAGATCAAAAAGATTGAATTACTGGGCAGCAAAGAAAAAGTGAAATGGAGCCAAAACGAACAACAACTTGAAATTGAAAAACCAAGTTCAGTTCCGAACAAGATTGCCATAGTGTACATAGTTACAATGGATAAGTATTAGAATTCAGAATTTTAGGTCATGAGAAATAGTAAAAGAGTTTTAATTTCTATACTAACCTGTATTTTATTTGCTTTCGCAGCTGATCTGGGAGCCCAGGTTATCGTAAACAAACAAACACTGAAAAATGTTTCCGATTTTCCTTTGGCTACTCAAAAATCAGTTGCAGCAGTCTACTTCGATGAGACGGATGAAGTGTCAGTAAAAACAACCGCCCGACTTTTTGCCGATGATGTAGAAAGAGTTACCGGGAAGAAGCCTGTGTTGGCATCTTCCAAATCAAAACTTGCTGATTATGTCGTAATAATTGGCTCAATAGAAAAGAATCAGATCCTAAAAGAGCTGGTCAAAGCGGGAAAACTAAACGTTGACTCGCTTCGGAATCAGTGGGAACGGTACACAATTAAAACCATCGATAACCCATTCCCGGGGGTAACGCAGGCTTTGGTCATCGCTGGCAGCGACCGCCGCGGCGCATCGTACGGTGTGTTTTCGGTTTCCGAAGCCATTGGCGTTTCTCCCTGGTACTGGTGGGCCGATGTGCCAGTGCAGAAAAGCGCAATCCTGAATATCAAACCAGTCAACTTTACTTCGAAGAGCCCATCGGTAAAATACCGTGGCATTTTTATCAACGATGAAGATTGGGGCTTGAAACCTTGGTCATCGAACAACTATGAAAAAGATTTGGGTGACATCGGGCCAAAAACCTACGCTCAAGTCTGTGAACTGTTGTTACGACTCAAAGGAAACATGTTTGCCCCTGCCATGCATAGTTGTACTGGCGCTTTTTATTCGCACCCCGAGAGCAAGGTGGTAGCCGACCAATATGGAATTATCATTACCACATCGCATTGCGAACCTTTGTTGTTCAACAATGCGGCCAAATCTGAATGGGACAGCAAGCGCGATGGCGATTGGAACTACGCTAAAAATAAAGAGGTTATCCTGAAAAAAATGGACAACCGTGTGCGTGAGGCATCACCTTACGAAAACATCTATACCATAGCCATGCGTGGAGTGCACGACCAAGGTCTAAGGGGTAATCTCTCCGACAAGGAAAAAGTGGATGTCCTTACCCAGGTAATGGCTGACCAACGTGAAGTGTTGAAAAAATACCTAAAGAAACCGGCCAACGAAATACCGCAAATATTTGTCCCTTACAAAGAGACCATGGATGTATATGAACTTGGCTTACAGATCGCCGACGACGTTTCACTGATCTGGGTGGACGATAACTACGGTTACATGAAACGCCTGAGCAGCCCCGAAGAACAGAAACGTATCGGCGGTTCGGGAGTTTATTATCATTTCTCGTATTTGGGTGCTCCGCACGATTACCTATGGCTGAACACTACCCCTCCGGTATTGATGTACGAAGAACTGACCAAAGCATACAAAACAGGGGCAACCCGTTACTGGCTCGTTAATGTGGGCGATATAAAACCATCGGAACTGGGCATGCAAACATTCTTCGACCTTGCCTGGAATGTCAATGAGTTCGACTATACCAACATCAACCGGCACCAAAGCCAGTTTTTAGCCCGCACATTTGGTGCAAAATATGAAAAGAATTTTCAGGATATCTTAGACAATTATTACCGCCTTGCATGGAGCCGTAAACCCGAATTTATGGGTTGGGAACGCGAATGGGATGCGCCAAAATACAAGGATATTTTGAACACCGATTACTCGTTCCAGAACTACAACGATGCCCAACAGCGTTTGGCTGATTACAAGCGAATTTCGGACATGGCCAATAAAATTTCGAAAGAATTGCCAGAAAATTTACGTCCGGCATTTTTCGAGATGATGCCCTATCCGGTTATGGGTTCTTACCAAATGAACCGCAAGTTTCTGCTGGCTCAGTTGAACAGCGAATTGGTGAAAGAAAATAAATTAGCCAACGCCAATTGGGCCGCTGCTCAGGCCAAAGCCGCTTTCGACAGTATCAACAGTATGACTTCGACCTACAACACCATGCTCAATGGTAAATGGAACGGAATGATGGCTCTTGCACCTGGATGGTGTGCCAAATACCAGGATATGCCCAAAGTAACCATTAGAGAAGGCGTTGCAAGTTCACCGGTTGACCTTGAACCTGAAACGAGCAAAAACAAGCTGGAAGGTTGCACGATAATTGACCTGAAACAAATAAAAAACAAGGTGAGCAAAAACGGACACACGATCCGGTTGATCGAAGGACTTGGCTACGATTGGTATGCGCTGCAGTTAGGCGAAGTCACTGAGCAAACTGCTGATCCTAAAAACCTCGACAGTTCGCGGGTTGAATACGAATTCTCGGACGTAACAGACGATTCGGTTACCTTACACGTTTACAGTCTGCCGTTCTGGGCGCTCCACAAAGGAAAAAGCACCCGTTATGGCATCTCGGTTGATGGGCAACCTGTAGTTGTATCGCAAAGTGACCACAAAGAATATTCCGAACCCTGGAAAGATAGGGTAATGCAAAATGGTGTTGTTACAACAGCCAGGTTTGCTGCAAACAAATCACAGCCAACACATACACTCACGCTAACCTGTGGCGATCCAGGAATGATTATCCAACGTATTGTGATTGACTGGGGCGGATTGAAGAAAAGTTATGTGGGGCCAAGTATATCTGTACTTAAATAATTTAATTATAATGAGAACAAATAAAAAAAGATAAGATGACAATAAAAACTTTACTATTAATTGTCTGTGGAATAGTATTCCTTTCACTGACAAACAATCTTCAGGCTAAAACAAAAATATCCATCGACGTGAATAAGCCTGGTCACGCCATTTCCCCAACGCTCTTTGGGATATTCTTCGAGGATATTAACCTTTCGGCCGATGGGGGTATTTACCCCGAACTGGTGCGTAATCGCTCGTTCGAAGATGCCGACAGCCTTCAGTATTGGAAATTCAAAAGTGCCGATGGGAAAAGCAAAGCTTCGGTGAGCATTGCCAATTTGCAGGCCCACACACCGATACCTCCACTGAATGCATTCAACCGTAAAGCCGCTTTAATCGAAGCCAACGGTTCGTTCAATTTCGAAAACCAGGGTTATTTCGGGATGAACATCCAACAGGACGAAAGCTACTCGTTCAAAATGGCCGTAAGGGTTACCGATGGCTTCAAGTCTCCGGTGAAAGTAAAAGTGCTTAGCTCTACCGGGGCGGAGCTTGCTTCGGGCGAAGTGACTGGTTTTGACTCCAATTGGGAATATGCCTCGTTAACCCTTAAGGCAAATGGCAGCGACCCAAAAGCCCACCTCGAAATTTCGGGACAAGGCAATGGTAAATTATACCTCGACATGGTTTCATTAATTCCTGCCAAAACCTGGAAAAACCACGGCTTACGTACCGATTTAGCTGAGGCTATCGATGCACTGAACCCAACGTTCCTGCGTTTTCCGGGTGGTTGCTGGGTCGAAGGCGACGACTTTGCACACATGTACCAATGGAAAAATACCATTGGCAACATCGACTCGCGAACCTCACTTTGGAATATTTGGAGCTACAATGCCACCCATGGGTTGGGCTATCACGAATATTTGCAGTTAGCCGAAGACCTTGGGGCTGAACCACTCTTCTGCATCAATGCAGGTATTTCGCACAAAGAAGTAATCCTCGACGATCGGATTGGACCCTGGATTCAGGATGCCCTCGATGCCATTGAATATGCCAACGGCCCCGTCACTTCGGTTTGGGGCAGCATCCGTGCCAAAAACGGACACCCGGCTTCTTTCAACCTGAAATACCTCGAAATAGGAAACGAAAACTATGGCGATCAGTATTTTAAGAACTACGAAGTGATAGCTAAGGCAGTGTTGGCTAAGTATCCTTACATGAAACTGATTGCCAACGATTGGTCGGGAGGCCACCCAACCGAACCTACGCCTGAAATTCTTGATGAACATTACTATAATAGTCCCGATTGGTTTATCCTGAATGCTACAAAATATGATCGCTACGACCGCAAAGGTTCGAAAATTTTTGTGGGCGAATATGCTGTAACCAGCGGTACAGGCAATGGAAACCTTCGTGGTGCCATTGGTGAAGCTGCTTTTATGACCGGCATGGAGCGCAACTCCGACATCGTGGTGATGGGTGCTTATGCTCCACTTTTTTGCAATATCAACCACAAGCGCTGGCCAATTAACCTGATCAACTACGATAGCTATCGCTGGTACGGGCTACCGAGCTATTACGTTCAACAAATGTTTGCCAACAATCAGGGTACGGTGAACTTGCCGGTAACCATCGAGGGTAGTCCCGAGATGGAATTGCCTAACACAACAGGCCGCATCGGGTTGGGAACATGGAACAATACAGCCGAATTCAAAGACCTTAAAGTGGTTGATCCAAAAGGAAAAGTATTGTACCAAACCGATTTCTCGAAAAATATCGAGGACTGGACAAAAACCGGGCAGGGTGATTGGTCTGTACACGATGGTGTTTTGCGCCAGAATGCAATTGCTACCGGCGTTACTGCTTACGTTGGGGAGAAAACCTGGAAAGATTATACCATTACGTTGAAAGCCCGTAAACTATCGGGCAAAAATGGCTTTCAGATTTATTTCCACAACAATGGCAACAATGGACGTATCCGGTGGGATATTGGTGGTTACAACAATTCTACCAACGAAATGCAAATTGGGTTGAGTGCCGGTAGTATGAAAGGATCGGTTGAGCCCGGGCGTTGGTACGATGTGAAACTCGAAATTATGGGTAACTCCGTAAAAGGTTATTTGGACGGCAAATTGATACAGGAAGTTTCGTCCAATAGTTTGAATACAAAAACTCTTTGCGCCAGTGCGTCGCTCGATGAAAAAACAGGTGACATCATCGTGAAAGTGGTAAATGCTTCGAACAAGGCTGTGCCAGCTCAAATCGACCTCAATGGTATTGGAAATCCTACAGGAGAAGGTAAAGCAACCATTTTGACTTCTGCCAACCCTCTTGATGAAAATACGATCGAAGAGCCAATAAAGGTATCACCGAAAACAGAAACCATTAAATTAGCAGGAAAAAATTGCAATCGTATTTTTCCAGGCAATTCATTAACAATAATTCGTATACCAAATTCAACAAAATAAGTAAGAAATGGAAAATATTTTAAGATCATTCGTCCTTTTAATCACGTTAGCTTTATGCTATCCGGTATGTGCAAAAGATAATCAAGCACAGAATCCGATTATTTTTGCCGATGTGCCCGACCTATCGATGATTCGTGTAGGCGATACCTATTACATGAGCAGTACCACCATGCACATGAATCCCGGGGTTCCTATTATGAAATCGAAAGACTTAGTAAACTGGAAATTGGTTAACTATGCCTATAATACCCTTGCCGATATCGATGAAACAAACCTGGAAAACGGGAAAAGCGAATATGGTCATGGTTCCTGGGCAAGTTGTATTCGTTATCACAACAATACTTATTACGTATCAACATTCTCTGGAACCACCCACAAAACCTATATCTATTCAACCCCGGACATTGAAAAAGGACCCTGGAATTTGATTACGCTTGATGCGCAATACCACGATCATACCATTTTCTTCGATGACAATGGAAAAACTTACATTATCTGGAGTGTGCGTAAAATCATGATCGCCGAATTAAAAGAGGACCTTTCGGGTGTAAAAGAAGGCACCGAAAGGGTTCTTATTGAAGATGTCAATGCACCAGCTGGTAAAAATGTTGGTCTTGGAGAAGGTTCCCAACTTTTCAAAGTGAATGGGAAATATTACCTGTATAATATTTGTTGGCCACAGGGTGGCATGCGCACGGTTGTAATCCACCGGGCCGATAACATCAATGGCCCATGGGAAGGCAAAGTAGGATTAATGGATCAGGGAGTTGCACAGGGAGGTATGATCGACACCCCTGATGGCCGCTGGTTTGCCTACCTTTTTCAGGACCACGGATCAGTTGGCCGCATCCCATTCCTGGTACCCATGAAGTGGGAAGACGGTTGGCCGGTTATTGGCATTAATGGGAAAGTTCCTGAAACGCTCGACCTGCCCGCAAGCAAAGGGTTAATCCCCGGCATTGTGAACAACGACGATTTTGACCGTAAAAAAGGCGAACCAGCTCTGCCACTGGTCTGGCAGTGGAACCATAACCCCGATAATTCATTGTGGACGGTGACCGAACGCAAAGGCTTTTTGAGGCTGAAAACCGGACGCATCGACTCGCTTTTCCTTAAATCTCGCAACACATTAACACAGCGCACTATTGGCCCTGTTTGTACCGGAACAACCCTGCTCGATGCTTCGAATTTGAAAGAGGGCGATTTTGCCGGGTTGACTGCCTTTCAGCGGAAATTCGGTCAGGTAGGCGTTAAAGTGGTCAACGGCCAGAAACAGCTTTTCATGGTAAGCAATAAAACCGACAAACCTACTGAACTGCAAAGCATACCACTTACTCAAAACAAAGTGTACCTCAAAATCGAATGCGATTTCAGGAACAAAATCGACGTGGCGAAATTCTTTTACAGCCTCGATCCCGAAGACTCGGGATGGAAACAAATTGGCGGCGAACTGAAGATGGAATATACCTTAATGGAACACTTCATGGGCTATCGTTTCGGTTTGTTTAGCTATGCAACAAAGAATATTGGTGGCTATGCCGATTTTGACTATTTCCACATCAGCGATAAAATTTCAGAATAAAATGAAGAAACATAATTTGTCAATACTTGGGCTGTTTACTTTAGTTTTTTGTCTTTCTACAGTTACTTACGGCCAAACCGCAAAAGGCGGCAAAAAAATAAGTACCGATCTGTTCGGACTTTTCTTCGAAGACATCAACTATGCTGCCGATGGAGGTTTATATGCCGAACTAGTGCAAAACCGTTCATTCGAATACAACCCAACCGAACAAGGAAGCTGGAACCCATACTCATTCTGGCAATATGTGGCTCCAGGTTATTCGTATGGACGGATCAGTGTGGAAACCTCCGCTCCCATCCATCCCAACAACCCCCATTACATGGTTTTGGATATAGAACATATTGGCCATGAGGCCAATTACTCAGGTGAAACCGGCGTAGGATTGAAAAACTCCGGATTCGACGGGATAGTAATCCGAAAAGGTGAAAAATACAACTTCTCGATGTTTGCCCGTCAGCTTTCCAATAACTCTATTTCGTTCGCCATCAGCTTGCAAAACACCAAAGGTGAGGTGCTCGCTTCGGGTTTGTTTTCAACATCATCAAATGAATGGAAAAAATATGCGACAACCCTCATGGCTACGGCAAGCAGCGATAGTGCAAGTCTGGTAGTACTGGCTACCACCGAAGGAAAATTTGCCCTCGATATAATATCGCTTTTCCCTGAAAAAACCTTTAAAAACAGATCTAACGGGTTGCGCCAGGATTTAGCACAAATGCTGGCTGATATGAATCCGAAATTCATCCGTTTCCCGGGTGGATGCCTTGCCCACGGCGATGGACTTGGAAATATGTACCGGTGGAAAAACACCATCGGTCCAGTGGAAGAACGGAAAGAACAGCGCAACATCTGGGGCTACAACCAAACTGCCGGACTGGGATATTTCGAATACTTTCAGTTTTGTGAAGACATTGGCGCAAAGCCCCTGCCGGTATTGCCTGCTGCGGTAAGTTGTCAGAATTCAGGAGGAACCTGGAGGATTGGAGGCACAGGTCAGCGCGCCCTGCCTATAAATCAGATGGATGAGTATGTTCAGGATGTACTCGACCTGATTGAATGGGCCAACGGGCCGGCAAACTCAACGTGGGGAGCAAAACGTGCGGCTGCAGGGCACCCTACCCCATTTAATCTCCAATATGTCGGAATCGGTAACGAAGATAAAATCACACCCGAATTTGAAGAGCGCTTTCGAATGATTTTCAATGCCGTCAAAGCCAAATACCCCGAAATAACGATCATTGGCACAGCTGGACCATTTCACAGTGGCGATGATTTTGAAAAAGGTTGGAAAATTGCCAACGAGTTGAAAGTACCTGTGGTTGACGAACATTACTACTGTCAGCCCGAATGGTTCCTTTCGAACCTGAAACGGTACGATGCCTATAAACGAAACGCAGGTCAGGTTTACCTGGGCGAATACGCTTCGTGGGGTAACAAATTGCGCAATGCCATTGCCGAGGCAGCTTACATGACCACCCTCGAACGGAATGGCGACGTGGTGCGAATGGCTTCGTATGCTCCCATGCTGGCAAAAAAGAATTTTACCCAGTGGACTACCGATATGATCTTTTTCGACAATGTAAACATTATTCCAACGCCTAACTTCTACGTGCAAAAAATGTTCATGTCCAATCAGGGCGATTATTTCTTCAACAAGGTGATTTCTTTTGATGCAAAGGACACCACTCTGGCTGCATCGTGTGTGCAGGATAGCAAAACAGGCGATGTGATTGTGAAAATGGTTAATGCCGGTAATCAAGCGAAAAAAATGAAGATCAACCTGTCGGCCTTTGGAGAATTGGTTCCTAAAGCAGAAATGACGTTGCTCACAGGCAATGCTGACACTGCAAACAGCTTTGAAAGCCCCAAGAAAATAGTTCCTGTAACTTCTGATTTCAAGGCTGCACCAAAAGTTGAATATACGGCTCCGGCCATGTCGCTGTCAGTGATCCGGATCAAAATCAAACATCAATAACTAGCAGGATAGATGAAAAAGATAGAACTGTTTTTTCGGGAAAGTAGCTTCTGATCATTAAACCATTTCAATTCTTTTTAGTCATATAAAATAATGAAACATAAAAGAGCCTGGCAAAACAATTACCCGCTCTTTTTCGGGGAAATCAGGAACTATAATCCTATTAAAATAAAGTCGGGTATTGATTTCAAAAACAGAGGAGAATATTTTAATCAATATTCGGTATAGGTTGTTAATTGCTGCATTTCC
>DAOQAB010000080.1:0-16826 GCA_035353695.1 Prolixibacteraceae bacterium | reverse complement strand
TATCTTGACCGGGCAAACAATGTAATTGGGAAAGCCAAAATCAGCCAGGGTGGAATTAGCGGAACCGTCATCGATGTGCGTATCATCCTCAAACAGGCCATTGAAAAACAGGCAAGTTCAATCATTCTTGTTCATAATCATCCCAGCGGAAACTTGGACCCAAGCAGTAACGATCTGGAAATTACCCGCAAAGCAAGCTCGGCTGCTCAACTAATTGACATGAAAGTTCTCGATCACCTCATTATTGCCGGGCACCGTTATACAAGTTTGGCCGACGAAGGGCTGTTAACTTAAAATATTGTATTTTTATCGGGTAAAATTTGAGGTATGATCCACATTTTCACTTCAGAGTTGACTTACCGGCTCGATTATTCCTGCCGGCTTTTGTTTGAAACAATCCTTGGCGACGAAGTTGCTTTGTATACCAATAAGGAAGTATTTCAACGGAATAGTGGTGTAAAGATTAATTACTCAACGCAGGAGGATGTGGAAGGATTGCCGTTGAAACCTCATCCGTTGTTGTTCGAAACCGATATAAAGGCTCAGAAAATAGAAGTTTTTGAATGGGATTCGCTCATCGCCTTTTTTCGTGTGGAAGACTCCTTTTTGCCTTTCGATATTTTTGCAGCCAGCTTTTATCTGGTGTCCCGTTACGAGGAGTATTTATCCGGAAAGCGCGACCGGCACCAGCGTTTTTTGTCGAGGGGCAGCCTGGCAAATCAGCACCGGTTTCTTGAAAAACCGTTGGTTAATTGCTGGGCCCTGAAAATGGCCGATGTGATTGAGCAAAATTTCGAAGGTTATTCTTTTGTCAGGCCCTCTTTCAGCTATTTGCCCACCATCGATATCGACAATGCCTGGGCTTATAAGAATAAAGGTTTTTTCAGGAAACTCGCATCCAGTTTCAAAGATCTTTCGCGAGGGAAAGTGAAATTGCTCGTATTGAGGCTGGCTGTTCTGTCAGGGTTGAAAAGAGACCCTTACGATAATTACGAGTTTATCCAAGAAACCCTTGGCAGGTGCCAGATCCGGCCTGTTTTCTTTGTTTTATTGAATAAAAATGGGCGTTACGATCGGAGTATTTCCCATAAAAACCCAAATCTCAGGCGGTTGATTTTGTCCTTGTCAAAATGGGCTGATGTTGGCATTCATCCATCCTATGAGTCAAATACGAAGTTTCGGCAACTGGAGAAAGAGGTGGAACGGTTAACGCTGATCCTTGAATCGAAGGTGACGCTGAGCCGGCAGCATTTTCTTAAAATTTCGATGCCTGCAACCTATCGTCGATTGATTGAAAATGGAATTGAAGCCGATTATTCGATGGGTTTCGCCAGTCGTCCCGGTTTCAGGGCCAGTATTTGTACCCCGTTTTATTTTTTTGATCTGGTTGAAAATATGCCAACCTCGCTGAAAATTGTTCCCTTTCAGGTGATGGATGTAACTCTCCGGAACTACCGGGGTTTGTCAGCCGACGAGGCTTTGAGGAAAATCAAAACCTTAATGGCTGAAACGGCTTCGGTGGGAGGAACCTTTGTGAGCCTCTGGCATAATGAATCACTCAGTGATACCGGAAACTGGAAAGGCTGGCGTAACGTTTATACCGAAATGACACAAATGGCGGTGGAATTAAGCAAATGAACAACGAAGTAAGACTTCTGCATAATAGCAACCTGGATATTCAAAAATGGGATCAGGTAATTGAACGGGCCGATAATTCAAGGATTTATGCTTTTTCGTGGTACCTTTCGATCCTTCATCCCGATTGGCATGGATTGATTTATGGTGACTATGACCGTGTGATGCCGGTCATCTTTTCAACGAAGTGGGGAATTGAGTATGCCTTTCAACCCATTTATGCGCAGCAACACGGGATTTTCCCTTCTGCCTCCGAAAACATTACATCGCTTTTTCTCTCTTTTTTAAAGGAGCGGTTTCGCTACCTCGATATCTCGTTGAATTCATTGAATTCGATGAATGATCCGGAACTGAAAGTTGAAAACAGGAAGAATTATCTGCTTCCTTTAGAGAAAAGTTATGAGGAAACCTATCAAAACTACTCCTCCCACTGCAAAAGGAATTTGAAGAAGGCATTGACTGAGAATAAGATATCATCTTCAATTTCGATTGAAGAGTTTATCCGTTTCAAAATGGACAACAATGCGACCTCTTTTCCCGAAGAATTGAAGAACCGGCTTTTGTCAATCATATCGGCGGCACAATGCCGGAATGCAGGTTTTTTATATGGCGCCTACTCTAACCAGGGAGAGCTGTGCGGTGCTTCATTTTTTCTCAACGGTTCGAGCCGCAGCATTATTCTGAATTCGGTTTCTTCGGATAAAGGCAAGGAATATCGCTCCATGTATGCAATCATCGACGCCTTTATCAGGGAGAATTCGGGGAACTCTCTTTTACTCGACTTTGAAGGTTCGAATGTAGAAGGAATTGCCCGGTTCTATCATGGTTTCGGGGCAGAACCCGAAACCTACATGCACCTAAAATATAACAGGTTGCCCTGGCCTGTGAAACTTCTAAAAAAATAGTGGTGGAAGCGCTGAAAAATACGATCGCATTATTCGGAGGTTTGTTGCCTTTCCCCCTGCTTAGAGCCGGAACGAATTATCCTCCTTTTTTACCGTTCTATCATGTCGTTTCCGATACCAAACCGGATTACATCGACAGCTATGTGGTGCGTTCATCTTCCGTGTTTGAAAAGGAACTCGATTATTTGCTCCGTTACTTTCAGCCGGTCGATCTGAAAACAATTGTTCGTTCGCCACAGAAAAAGCAGATGCACCTTAGTTTTGACGATGGGCTCAAAGAATGTTATACGGTGATTGCTCCCATTCTGAAGAGGAAAGGTATCCCTGCCACTTTTTTTGTCAATCCTTGCTTTGTCGATAACCAAGAGATTTTCCACCGTTTTAAACGTTCCATCCTGACGGTCAACGGTTATCTTCAGCCAGGGACAAAAAAATACTTTATGGATGAATCGCATCTTTTGGATGAGGTGGCCGAAAAGTGTGGGGTTGTATTTGAAGATTATCTTGCCGCAAATCAGCCTTACATGAGCTTCGATGAAATAAAATCGTTGAATGATACCGGTTTCACCATTGGATCGCATAGCTTGAATCACCCTGAGTTCTGGAGGTTGACGGAGGATGAGCAATATGTTCAGATTGAAGAAAGTATGAAATGGGTTGTCGATCGTTTTCATCCCGAAATGAAGGCATTCTCCTTTCCGTTTACCGACGACCGGGTTAAATTATCCCTTTTTGAGAAACTGAAGGCCAATCAGATCGTCGATGTAACCTTTGGTACAGCTGGATTAAAATACGATCAGGTGCCCTTTAATTTGCAACGGATCCCTGTTGAAAGAAAACAAAATTGGGATGTCCGGAAAGTGGTTCACTTTGAATATTTCTATTACTTTGCACGATCGATTGTCAACAGGAACAACGTAATGCACCGATAATTTATATGGCTTTCTTTCTAAAAAAACTGCTCGAAAATTTTACCGTTTATGGGACTCGCACCGCTTACGTTATTGAAGGAGTGGGTTACACCTATGCTGATTTAGGTTCAAGGGTTGCTACTTTTCAGAAAAAAGTATTTGAGTTCGACGGAGAGCACTATTTTGGGGTTGTTACCCGAAATTCGATCGATACGTATGCGGCAATTTATGCCATCTGGTTATCGGGTAAAACGTTTGTGCCTCTGGGGGCAACGGTCCCTTCGGAACGCATTTTAAATATTGTCAGTCAGGTTGGAATCAACGTAGTTTTTGATGCAGGCAACGACCCGTTACCGTTGGAAAATGTCGTTGTTCATCATCAGCAACCAACAATCGGAGAGCAACCAATATATCTGGAGGTTGGTGAAGATACCGATGTCTATCTTCTCTTTACTTCCGGAAGTACCGGAACGCCAAAAGGAGTCAGGATATCCCGGAATAACCTCGATTCCTATCTCCGTACCATTTCGAAACTCGATTATTGCCTGACACCTGACGACCGTTGTCTTCAGGTGTATGACCTCACGTTCGATGGCTCGGTTCAGAGTTATCTTTTTCCATTATTGTTTGGGGCGTCGGTCTACACCGTTCCGCAGGATGGAATCAAATACCTGGCAATCACGAAGGCAATCATTGAGCATCAGATCACTTTTCTGAAGATGACCCCGTCGGTGCTTTATTATTTGATGCCTTATCTCGACCGGTTGATATTCCCTTCGGTTAGATGGTCTGTTTTTGGGGGAGAAGCATTGATGGTGCCCCTGGTTGAAAAATGGCAGAAATGTGTCCCCAATGCCGAAATTCAGAATGTCTACGGGCCGACCGAAACAACGGTTAATTGCTCAATGTACCGGTGTAAAAAGGATGGAATTCATAAAGAACGGAATGGGATTCTTTCCCTTGGATCGGCTTACGAAGGAACACTGGCTCTTGTGTTCGATGGAGATAGGGTTGTTAGCAACGGTGAGGTTGGCGAACTCTGTATCTCAGGCCCACAGGTAACCAAAGGGTATTGGAAAAATGAGCAGTTGAATAACTGTGTTTTTTTCGATTACCCGGTCGATGGGGTTTCCTATCGTTTTTACCGCACCGGTGATTACGTTGTCAAAGACGATGAGGGCGATTTGTTCTTTGTCGGGCGCAACGATTCCCAGGTTCAACTGAACGGGTACCGGGTCGAATTAGGGGAATTGGAATATCATACCTCTCAGTTTGCCGATGCCCAATGTGTCGCATTCATTCATGAGGATGTATTAAACGTTGGGAACTTATATTTGTTTGTCGAATCGGTTAAGTTCACACAGGAAGAGATCATCGATAACCTTAAATCAAAAATCCCGGGCTATATGTTGCCGCATCAGGTGATATTCATCGAACGGATGCCCCTTTTGCCCAGTGGAAAAGTTGACCGGCAAAAGTTATTGTCCCTTATCTGATATTTTCTGTATTTTTGGGCATGATGAACGAAGAAATTTTTAACAGGGTAACAGGGATCATCTCTGGAACATTGAATAAAAAGAATCTGGTTCTTGGTTACGAGACCAGTTCAAAGGATGTTGAAGGGTGGGATTCGTTGGCTCATGTTACCATCATCACCGAAGTGGAAAAAGAGTTTGGGATTACCATCGATTTCATGGAAATTCTTGAAATAAAGACAATCGGAGATATTTGTCAGGCTGTTGTTAATAACCAAAAATAGTCTCGTTGAGATTTCAGAAAATTACCATAGGGCAACTGGAGCACTTTGTTCAATCCGGAGATTATTCCGCGTTCGGACCGTTGCCCATTACTCCGCTCAGGGCCTTGAGCCAGGTGAAAAACCCGAAAGCCTCGCCCGATGATGTTGTATTAACCCTTGCGGTTTCTGACGACGAAGAATTAATCGGATACATTGGCGCTTTGCCGGAACGGATTGGCGATGTTCGTTGCGCTTGGAATTCAGGATGGTGGGTGAAGGATGGTTCTCCGGCCGAGGTGTCGATGAAACTTCTTTTCTCTTTTTTGAACGACTGGAATAGAAAAATCCTCTTTTCGGAGATGACGCCACACACTTCCTTGTTGATCGAAAAACTGAAGTTCTGTTCGCACCAAACAATTTTTGGGTTGAGAGGGTATTCCCGGTTTTGTCTTTCCGAAGTTCTTGTCAGGAAAAAGCCTTCTCTGAAGCGGTTCGGGATTCTCTTCAACCTTGCCGATTTTTTTGGAAATGTTTTGGTTGACCTGTTTCAACTCTTTTTGAGCAAAGCGTATCATCGGTCGGAAGGAATGTTGGTTGAAGAGATGGACACTCTTACTGAGGCTTGCGATGAATTCATTTCCCGTCATAACCAAAAGCAACCAGCCCATCGCTACTCCCGTGATTTTAACTGGATAAGCGGGAATCATTGGGTTGTTCAAGAACCATATGCCGATAACACCATTGGGAAACGGTATTTCTTTTCGTATGCCGTAAAAGATTTTCAACTCCGATGGGTAAAATTCACAAGAAACGGTGAAATTGTTGCCCTGGTTTGTTATTCTATCCGCGATAACAAATTGAAATTGCCTTATGTTTATGCCGAAGATTCAGCGGTAGCTGAGGTTGGTGATTTCTTTTATTCCTGGTTGCTATCGAACAAAAAGGTGTGCTCCATCACCACTTTTCATCCCGGATTGGCAGAATACCTCTCTTCGGGTAAACAGTTTCTATTCAAAACACGGCTTCCAAAATTGAGTGCAGTCTCGCATGTTCTGCTCGGCCAGTTGGCATTATCTGATTTTGAAATGCAAATGGGTGATGGTGATTGTATTTTCACCTGATTGGGCAGCTTTCTTTTTTTATCATTTACCGGATCATTGTTGGTGACGTTTTTTTACTTTTTTATACCTTTCAACTTGTTTTTGCAGGATTCATTAATGGTTGAAGAAGGTAGAAATGAGGCAGCAACTTTTTATGGCCTTACGGCAAATAAGTTTCAACAGGAAGTTTTTCCGGCAGCTTCTGCCGGGAAGAGGAAAGGTTCGCTGCAACGTTTGCGGAAGGAGTTTCAACCGTTTCCTTCGGGAGCGATACCGGGAAAGTGCCCGTTGTCCCGGATGTGGTTCGCTTGAGTCGACCCGTGTTCTTTGGTTTTATCTTTCAAACGAGGTGCTTGGGAAAAAGAATAAAAACAGGTTTCTTTATTTCTCGCCGGAATCGTCTCTTTTCAAAAAGTTGATGAGCTGGGATATTGAACTCAGTGAGAAGTCCAACGAATATTTTGATCGATTGAACAGCGAGGAGCCAAAATTGACGGGAAGCAGGTACGATGTGATTTTGTTTCCGCAGATGCTTCAGTTTGCTAAAGAGGAACACGTCGTTTTTAGTGAATTGAAACGGTTGTTACGCCCCGGAGGTTTTGTCGTTTTGATGACCCTTGTCAATTGGGAGATGGACCGGACGTATGAAAAGCCAATCACCGAGGAGGATCGCGACCGGCTAAAGAATTTTTATGAACCGGGGTTGCAGCGGGTTTATGGTGCCGATGTTGCAAAACGGTTGTCGAAGGCCGGTTTTCACGTCGAAACCATCGATTATCCCGATCAGCTGGGTTCTGTTGCGAGGGAGTATTACCGCTTGGGCGATGGTAGCCGCGAAATGATTTTTAAGTGTAAAAAGTGAAATGAAATAGATGACATGGAGATAATTAACCTTGGAGAACAGAATTCTGTTTTCAACCAGTTTATTGCCGAAATCAGGGATGTGAATATTCAGAAGGATCCACTCCGTTTTCGAAGAAATATAGAGAGAATAGGGGAAGTGTTTGCTTACGAAGTGAGTAAACGTCTCGATTATGTAACCAAAGAGGTTACTACGCCGCTGGGTATTGCATCGGTGGATGTTCCCGGTTCCTTCCCGGTACTGGCCACGATCCTGAGGGCCGGCTTGCCGTTGCACCAGGGGTTGTTGAGTTATTTTGATAAAAGTGGAAATGCCTTCATCTCGGCTTACCGGAAATATATCGATAAAAAAGATTTTGTCATTGAATTTGAATATATGGCTTCTCCATCGCTCGACGGGAAAGTGGTCATTCTTTCCGATCCGATGCTAGCCACCGGATCTTCGCTCGAAATCAGCTACAGCGCCTTACTGAAGAAGGGAACGCCCAAACACGTTCATCTGGTTTCGATTATTGCCAGCAGGCCTGGCGTCGACTATGTGATGGAAAAATTGCCTTCGGAAAATTGTACCCTTTGGGTTGGCGCAATCGATGATGAGCTGAATTACAAATCGTACATCGTACCTGGGTTAGGCGATGCCGGCGATCTGGCTTATGGAGAAAAACTGGATGGTTAAAAGCTTCTAAAGAAAAACCTGGGTTTTATTGGATGCTGTCTCGTGCCTCTTTTTCTTTTTTGTATTTGAAGTAAAGATCCATAATCTCAAATTCTACTTCCATCTGACTGGCAAAATAGGGCAACCGGTTGTTTAAGTTGCAGTATATCATAAATCGGTCGGCTTCTTCGTCTTTGAGGCCTGTGATGCGTTTGATGTTTTCGAGGTTAAAGTAAGCCGAAAACTGGATCCATTCTTCGTTGTTTTTTATGGCTTTTAACGTGGCCCGTTTTTCTTTTTCCTCACCATTCAGGTGGTAGTTGAGGTAAGATACCGGATTGAAGAATGCGGCAATCAGCGGTGGCTTTTTGTTGTAGTCGGAGCCACGCAGTTCGATCGGTATATCAAGCGTTCCGGCATCGGGCAATCCCAGTTTCTTTTTCAGACCGGCATCTCCTTTTACCGTAATTTCGTTCAGTTTGTACCGGACCGGGTTTAGAATAATTTTGTAAAGCTCTTTGGGCGGAAATTCCTTCAGCTTGAAATGATATTCTTCGTAGCCAATCGATTTGATGATAAGCGTGTCGTCGGTAAGCATGCTGATCGAAAAATAACCATCGGCATTTGTTGTGGTGGCGCTGTGTTCCCGGGGATTGATTACATGGACATAAGGAATTGGCTCGCCATCGTCGGCTCCAACGATAACCCCTTTGATGGTGACCACATACAGGTCGATTTCCTGGGCTTTTGCACTCAAAAAGCTCAGAAATAATAAAAAGAATATGACGGTTTTATGTCTGTTCATGATCAATTAGCGATGTAAAGCTAACAGATTCGTATCATTTACTCTAAACGCATAACAATAATTAACGACCAATTTAACAGAGTTTATGAAATAATCGTCAATGGAGAAATAAAAAATCCTGCGAAAAGCAGGATTATATAGGTTCTATTTTAAGTTTTTTATTCGTTCCATGGCTTCGTACACATTTTGCCGGTCAGCAAAGGCGGAGAAGCGGAAGTATCCTTCGCCCGAAGGGCCAAATCCGGAACCCGGGGTTCCAACCACATTGGCTTCGGTCAATAGTTTATCGAAGAAATCCCACGATTTCAGGCCATTTGGGGTTTTAACCCAGATGTAGGGCGCATTCACCCCGCCAAAAACCGTGTAACCTGCCGATTCAAGGCTTTCGCGCATAATACGGGCATTTTCGAGGTAATAAGCAATCACTTCAGCGGTCTCTTTTTTCCCTTCTTCGGAATAGATGGCAGCCGCAGCTTTCTGAACCGGATACGAAACACCGTTGAACTTGGTGGTATGACGGCGGTTCCAAAGCGGTTTTACCGGATGTCCGTTCCCGGCTTTGTCGTAAGCTTTCACTCCGTCGGGGATTACCGTAAAGGCGCAGCGTGTACCGGTGAAGCCGGCTGTTTTGGAGAAACTGCGGAATTCAATGGCGCAATTTTCGGCTCCTTCAATTTCGTAAATCGTCCGGGGTATCGATGGATCTGTAATATAAGCCTGATAAGCTGCGTCGTATAGAATGATGCAATTGTTTTTCAGCGCATACTCAACCCATCTTTTTAGTTCTTCTTTTGTGGCAACAGCTCCTGTCGGATTGTTGGGGAAGCAGAGGAAAATCAAATCGGCCTTTTGGGTTGGCAACTGAGGAACAAAACCATTTGCTTCGGTACAGGGCATGTAAACGATTCCGTCGAAATAACCATTCTCGTTGCAAACGCCGGTTTTCCCCGACATCACCGTTGTGTCGGCGTACACCGGATAAACCGGATCGCCCAGTGCGATAATATTGTTGTTGCCAAAAATTTCCTGAATATTGCCGGTATCGCATTTCGAACCGTCCGAAATGAAAATATCATCGGCTTTAATTTTGGCACCACGAGCCTGATAGTCGTTCACCGCAATGGCTTCGCGAAGGAAATCATAGCCTTGTTCCGGTCCATATCCTTTGAATGTTTCGGGGTGGGCCATCTCTTCAACACCTTCGTGAAATGCTTTGATGACAGCTGGTGTAAGTGGTTGGGTAACATCGCCAATACCCATGCTGATGATCTTTTGGTCGGGATGGGCTTTGGAATATTCTCTCACTCTTCTCCCAATTTCGGGGAACAAATAACCTGCTTTTAACTTCAGGTAATTTTCGTTGATTGATGCCATATTGTTCGTTTTCTTGAAATTATCTTTGTGGAAAAGCTATTTTAGCGAAACAAAGATAGGAAAAATCCTTTTTTTGACAGGAAGCGATCGCTAAAACCCCGATCAGATTCATCGTTTGTTAATTTTGTGAATAAATTGATTTTTTCTAACGAATTCTCCCTCATCGACCGAAGGAAGGGAGGTGCCGGTCTATTTGTTGAAATGCTGAATTCATTCAATAGAATAGGGAATATCTGAGAGCGTAAAACCACCTTGTTTGTGTGTGTTTACATAAATACGGAATTACAAGCTTATAATTCCGTATTTATGACGTCGCAAATACGGAACTTCATGCGCGTAATTCCGTATTTATAAAACAGTGAGTTCGGTGTAAAAAATGGAGCCCAATTCATCGGATGGTGTAAAAACTGTTTCTGGGTTTGCGATATTTACTTTTCGATGAACAGTTTAGAATGATTGTCTTTATTTAAAAATTCAACCATCACTTTTTGGATTCATTTTTATGATCTCTGTCATTATCGTTTCTTCATCGTTAATTCTTAATTGTTTCGTCTTTACTTTTAAGAATTGTTCTAAATAGAAAATCGAAAATAATATCTTTGCAAGCAGTACAATAACTGAATTTCTAACTCATGGAAGGGAAGACATTACCTTTTTCGAAAGAACAAATCGAAGAAATAATCACGAAGTATCCAACCCCGTTTCATATTTACGATGAAAAGCGGATGGTGGAGTATGCCCGTTATTTCAATCAGTGTTTTGAATGGAACGAAGGATTTAAAGAGTTTTATGCCATAAAAGCCGCACCAAACCCATACCTGATGAAGATCCTCAGGAACCAGGGTTTTGGTATCGACTGCAGTTCGATGGCTGAATTGATGCTGGCTGAAAAAGTTGGGATGCGCGGCGAAGAGATCATGTTCACTTCAAACGATACTCCCGCTGAAGAGTTTCAGAAAGCGGTTGAATTAGGGGCAATCATTAACCTTGACGACATTTCGCACATCGATTTTCTTGAAAAAACGGCCGGAATCCCGGAGCTGGTTTGTTTCCGTTATAATCCCGGTGCCCTGAAGGGTGGAAATATGATCATCGGGAATCCCGAAGATTCAAAATATGGGTTCACCCGCGAACAACTGTTCGAAGGGTATAAAAAATTGATGGATAAGGGTGTTAAGCGGTTCGGCATTCATACCATGGTTGCCTCGAATGAACTCGATCCGGATTATTTCGTCGAAACGGCAGAGATCGTTTTTGACCTGATTGTCGATTTGCACCGTGAACTTGGTATCCGCTTTGAGTTTGCGAACCTGGGCGGTGGCATTGGCATTCCTTACCGCAACGAACACCGGCCGGTCAGCATGAAAAAGGTGAGCAAAGGGATCAGGGAGAGCTACGAAAGAAACATTGTAGCCAATGGCCTCGCCCCGTTGAAAATCTTTTTTGAATCGGGCAGGGCAATTACGGGTCCTTACGGCTATCTGGTCTCCACCGTTTTGCATATCAAAGATACCTACAAAAAGTACGTGGGGCTCGATGCCAGTATGGCCAACCTGATGCGTCCGGCGCTGTACGGGGCTTATCACCACATTACCGTAGTTGGGAAAGAGGATAAACCCTGCAAATACCTGTACGATGTGACCGGTTCACTTTGCGAGAACAACGATAAATTTGCCATCAACCGTCTGCTTCCCGAAGTTGAAGTGGGTGATATTCTGGTGATACACGATGCCGGGGCCCACGGTCATTCCATGGGGTTCAACTACAACGGCAAAACCCGTTCGGCTGAATTGCTGCTCCGCGAAAATGGTGAAGTGCAACTGATCAGAAGGAGTGAGACCATCGACGATCTGTTTTGCACCCTCGATTTTGATGGATTGAACAATTTTCAGGTTTAGTTTTTTGGCGATGAACGATTTTCAGGATGATATTGTAAAAGCCCTTGAGGTTTTGAAAAAGGGTGGCATTATTTTGTATCCCACCGATACGATTTGGGGAATTGGTTGCGATGCTACCAACTTTGACGCGGTGAAAAGAGTGTATGAACTAAAGCAGCGCGAAGATTCCAAAAGTATGCTGGTGCTGCTCGAGAACCCTAATATGATCCTTTCTTATATTGATGAAATGCCCGAAGTGGCCTGGGATCTCATTGATTTTGCCGAAAAACCGACCACCATTATTTACGACAAGGCAAAGAATCTTCCTTCAAATCTGGTTGCTGCCGATGGAAGTATCGGAATCCGGATTACCAAAGAGGCTTTTACCCAACAACTGATCCAGCGGTTCAGAAAACCCATTGTGTCGACTTCGGCCAATATCAGCGGGCAACCTTCGCCGGGGAATTTTGGCGAGATTTCGGAAGAGATCAAGTCGAAGGTTGATTATGTGGTGGGTTACCGTCAGAACGAAACGTCAAATCCGGCGCCATCCTCCATTATCAAATTGGGGTGCTCGGGTTTAATTAAAATTATCAGGGAGTAATTGAATGATTGGTTATAATAAGCCCCTTTGCAACCGGCTTATAAATCAAAAATTGGAATGAGGAGCACACCATCATTCCAATTTTTTTCTTTTATAAATAATCTCATTAATCGGCCCAAATCAGTTTGCCAATACTGGTGTCCTGTATGTTGACCCGGGGATTTCCTTTGTAATAGATGCTTCCAATGCTGTGGATTTTGGCATCCAGCTCTTCCGAAACAGTCACCCGTGCGTCGCCTGTTCCATTGGTCAGTATGGTACATTCTTCCGAATTCAGGTCAAACGCATTGTAGTTGCCGGTTCCGTGCAATTCAACCTCCTGAAGGTGGCAATTGCCTTTGATACTGATGTTCCCGGTACTGGTCGATTCAACTTCAACCTGATAACAGTTGGCGGCAATCGATATATTCCCGGTGGAACTGCTCTTTACCCGCAGCTTATTTTCGATTTCGAAAACCCCATCGGCATGAATATTCCCGGTGCTGGTTGAATAGAGATTCAACGACTCGAGCCCGATAAATTCGTCCAGGTGAATATCTCCGGTACTTTCAGCTTCTACTTCCCGTAAGGTTGGAACCGTGATATAAACCTTCAGTTTGAAATGGGAAAAACTACCATGGATCAGGTCGATGTGGAGCTTGTTGTTAATTACCTGCAACTCGATGTAATTCATCATGTTTTCGTTGCCTTCGACCACCACTTTCTGCGAATCGCCCTGGACGATTTCCACGTCGACGACGGTGCCGTCTTCCACTTTATCGAAAGGTTCAAGGTCGAAGGTTTGTGTGACGATGGGCCCCGTGCCGCTGATGCAGAGCGGAAAATCGAGGCAGGAGAAGAGGCTTGTTCCTGCAAAAATGAATAAGAAAATTTGTGCAATTTTTTTCATGGCTAAAATTATTATTTGATTTTGTGAATTTTTCCTGAACCAGAAACGGAAGAATTGATCGAAGGCGATCCTTCATACCGGATATCTCCCGATCCCAGTATTTTGGCTTCGATCAGGTCGGTAATCGAAACATCGCAGTTCCCCGAACCGGCAATCCAGAATTTTCCATATTCCGCTTTTAACTGATTTGCTTTCAGGTTTCCTGAACCGGCAATTTTCAGCTCAATTTCGTGGATGGTTTTTTCGCCCGAGACAATGATGTCGCCCGAACCGGCAATGTCGGCTTCCATCCGTTCGCAGGTGAGGTTGGCAATTTTAATGTCGCCGCTTCCTGCAATATCAAGTTCGATTACCCGGGTGTTGATTGGCTTTTCCGCCAGAATGTTTCCCGATCCGGCTACACCCAGTGATTCAATCTCGGGTGTGATAATTTTTAAGGTTACTTTTCCGGGATTGAAACTGCTGAACCACATATCCTCAATGCTGAACCGGATGATCAGCTTGTGATCAATCACTTCCACAATGATTTTATCCAGCGTCTCCTGGTCGGCGGTCATTTCAATCTGCGATTGATTGCCTTGTTCAACCGTGAGGTTTGCTGAAACGCGAAGGGAAACTTCACGGAATGGGCTTAATTGCCGGGTTTCGGTCGTCTGGGCATTGGCCAGCTGAAAGAATAATAAAACCGCGATGCCTGAAATAATTCCTTTTTTCATCCAAGCTGAACTTTTAACTTGCTTAAATTCATTTGGATCGAAGGTTTCTTCTTTGATCAGGGTTTCGACCGGATGGAACTCACATGTCCCGATGTACATCGGCATTTCATCTGTGTTTCCCGAAATAACTGGAGAAGTTGTTTTTTTCTGCAAACATGTTCGTTTCATATCTAAAAGTTTCAATAACAACACTAGAGACATGAAAAAAAGAAAAGGGTTGCTTTCCCTGTAAAAAATGTTTAATCGTTCAGATCGAACAGGTCGTCATGGCATTCGATGGTTAATGTCAGCTCTTTTGGATTGAATTGATGGATAAGATCTTCATTGAGAGGAACCAGTATTTCCTTTCTTTTGTGAAGAACGGTGATTACAAAGTTTCCACCATAGTCGTCTACATGGGTTATTTTGCCAATTTTGCCTTTTGAAGGATCGATCAGGGTGAAGCCAACAAGGAGCTGCGGGGAGAAAGGAATATCGTTTTCGGCGAGCCACTCTTTCTCGATGAAAAGTTTACAGCCGGTAAATTCGTTGGCCTTCTCTTTCGAATCGAGTGTTTCGAAAAGAATAATGGCGGAGTTGGCCCCGATGGAAAAGATGGAGTCGATGAAGAACGGGACCAGCAATCCTTCTACTTCAAAAAAGAGATACTCCAGTTCTTCGACGATCTCGTCAAGCCCTTCCTGAAAGGCGATTTGCACTTCGCCTTTTACTCCGTGGGTTTTCTTTACAAAGCCAATTTCAAAACAATTATCCCGGTCGATTGCTTTTCTCATGCTGAAATTTTTCTTGCGACAAATATACGATTCTATTCAGCAATCACTTATTGCCGTTGGTAAAAGAATCTTCGGGATACTGTTTTCGTTGAAAAGGGATTTAATCCAGACTGTCGGGAGGGATGAATGGATCGTGATTATTGTAATAACCTTCAGTGATAAAAGCAAGAAGAGAGTGACCACATCTTTTTGTCGTCAGAACCTGAAGCTATAATTGATATTGGTCATAATGGGGAACATGATCATCTTTTTCAGCAGCCCCTAAACAATTGTTGATGATGATATTCAAATAAATTTATTTCTCAATACTAAACGACCCCATGCGAAGCCCTTCAAACAGCAAGAGAGATAGGTGTTGAAGTGTTGGTAGTAAACGGGAAAGTGAAGTTCGTTTAAAAGAATACATCCTTATCAGGAAATGGATTTAAAGACAGAAAGGCTGGCAGAATTTGCCAACCTTTCTTAGCATCATAAAGAAACAAAATGCACATCTACCTTTCGATAGGCGTTGCAGGAATATTCACCAATGCATGGAAGCTGTCGGAAAAGGTTGCGCCCTCTTCATCTTCGAAAAACAGATACACATGAACGGTATCACCGGCCACATACGGCAATTGAACCGTGGCCTGCATTGCACTTCGTGTAACGTTCAACCCGGTAATTACCAACGGTTCGTTGACTTTTAGAGCAGCGACCCTTAACCTGTCGGTTGAAGCGGCGATATCGACTCCGGAGTTGTCGGTCCAGGAGATTTTGATTGCCCCATTCCCTGCCGGATTGTTTTCAATGACGATATTTTCAGGCAATGGAAGGTCACCCACCGAGAAGAGGAAGTTGTCATAGTCAGCAATAATACCATCGGCAGCAAAATATTTTACATTCTTCCGCACGAAGAGATTAAAGCCGGATATGTTCCCTGACTTCTTATTCCAAATTGGCCGAATGATATTCGACTTTAACGACCGGGCAAGCTTGACACATGCGATCATTCGGTTGCGCTGGCTGACTTGCTTAACCGTTTGTGGATTACTGACACTGGCAGGCCGAACTTTTATATAGCCCCGTCCTTTCCAGTTGCCTCCTATTAGATTTCCGAAGGCGCCAGATATACTGCCAAAAGGGCTTTGATTTATTGTTCCCATAATACGATTTTTTAATTGTTGTTTTTTGATGTTGTTTTGACATATACTCAAACTATTGATGGGTAGTGTTGGTATAGCGTTGGTATAGCGTTGGTATGGCGTTGGTATAACGATGGCCATACCCATTCTAACTTCAACTAACTTTACCGTTTTCCCATTTCTTTTTGAGCCAGGCCACCAGGATGGCCGAGAGCAAACCACTGACCAAACTGATCAGGGCTTCGAGAGAGTCAATTACCGTCGGCGGCAAGGTCGACGCGGTATTTACCGAATCCGGCAGGGCGGCTGAGACACCCAGGCTGGATAGTGTTCCCACTAAAAAATTACCTACATTTTTCATCTTATGTCCTTTTTAGATTTGATCTGAGACCCCGGTCAGTTCTTCCAGCTTTAATTCATCGATCCTGTGCACCGGACCTCTACCCCCCAGCCCCCTAAAGGGGGGGGTGAAGGGGCTCATTAAAAAAGCGTTCATTCCTGAGAATTTCAGATTCGGTGCTATTTTAGGACGAATCAGGCTGATTCGATCGGTTTTGAAATGAGGTGGCAGTGTTTGTCGTCGATTGGCAGCTTTTGTCTGTGTTTGTCTTAGGGGATTTTCGAATATAACTTGGTTTTGTTCGAAGCAGTACTGAACTGTGAAAAAGGAAAAAGGAAGATGCTATCTAAAAGTTCAACCCACTCCGGGGTTGGGGTTTCAGCTGCATTCGTTAGAGGCTGTCCAAAAAGTATTTTGTAGTTTTCCCGCACTTTCAAATTGAAAGAAATAGCCCGAAGGGCTAGATTAATTCAGCCCAAGGCAACGCCTTGGGATTGATATAAAAAAGCAGATGGCGGGCTG
>DAOQAB010000079.1:0-17090 GCA_035353695.1 Prolixibacteraceae bacterium | reverse complement strand
GCTTTTATTCATTTTGATTACACTTTTATGTGTAAACCTATTTTAGGACGAGACAGTCCCTATGTTGTCCAAGTCTTGTCCATAGTTTGTCCCCAAGTTTTCCTTGCCCTGTCCATGCTTTGTCCATATGAAGTTCATACTCTGTCTATTTCTTGTCCATACCTTGTCCAAGTGCTGTCCATGCTTGGTATAGAGTTGTAACTCAAAAAATGGTTGGGAACAGGTTGCTCTTTTTTAGAAGAACACTATTCTCAACCATTTACCTTTCTAAAAAAAACGACAAAACTTGTTGCTCTTCTAGTCGTTATTGTTTTCTTCGTTATCCTCCTTTTCTTCTTCCTGTTTCAAAAGTTTGCCGTTTGCATCGAAAACCAACTCGAACTCCTTTTTCTCTTTTTTGGCTTCCATTTCGTAAGTAACAACCCCCTTAGCTTCTGCCTTTACAGCGTCATCAATTTTGTAACCGGCAAAATCTTTGGCCAATGTTGCCTTTATGGCTTGGGGCAGTTCCGATTCCTCTATTTCGGTTTCGGTTTCGATAAGGTTACCGGCAGCATCGAATACTACCGACATTTCGGTTTTGCTTAGCTTAAATTCAGCTTCGAATTCGCCCTCTTTCTCAAGTTCCCATTCTACTTTTGTGGCATTGGCATATTGCGCCGCGAAAGCTTTTTTTACCACTTCGGGTACGGTTACTTTTTTCTCTTCGGCAAAGCTGACTACCACAAGAAGCGACAGTACGGCTGTAATAACAGTTTTCTTCATTTTTATTGATTTTAATGATTATTGGTCAAAGGTAGAACCCGACTTTGTAGAGATTTGGGAATCTCACAGCTGATTGTCGTATTTCAACTGGATATCTTTTTCCTTAATTGCTTTATCGCTGTTTAATACACTTGATAGCATAAGCACACCATGTTCGGTAAAAACGAAAGGTGGTTTTCGCCTTCCGCCCCAACTTGTGGTCGCAATTTGCGGCTTCAAGTTTTTAAACTCTGCTTCTGTTAGCTCAAACATAAAGTCATTGGGGAAACGATTTGCATTACGTTTAACCTGTTTATTTAGCCTTTTCGTTTCTACTCCGTATAAATCAGCAAGGTCGCTGTCAATCATTACCTTTTGTCTTCGAATAAATAGATCTTGTTCAAGATGACTTCATCGGGGATAACCAAATCATGTTCAGTATTGCTCATTTTTTCTGTTCAAGATCGGAATTATCTTTATTAAATTCAATTTTGCCTACTTTGAATACGACAAGTTTTGTCGAGTGCACTATCCTCACCTCTTTATTACCCTTATCATCGTAGGTAGCACAATCAGCAACAGCGGTAAAGCAATTAAGAAACCTCCTATGATAGCAATGGCCAACGGCTGGTGCATTTGTGCGCCGGTGCCAATTCCCAGGGCAATAGGCATCAGGGCAACAATGGCACCGAGGGCGGTCATCAACTTAGGGCGCAACCGGGTGGATATGGCAAACACAATAGCCTCGTCGACACTCATCGTTTTTCTGGCTTCGTTGAATTGAAGGAACGTGAAAATGGCATTCTCGCCAATGATCCCCACAATCATGATCAGCCCGGTGTAGCTGCCAATGTTGAGCGGCGTGCCCGTGATGTAAAGCGCCAGGTAACTGCCAGCTACGCCCAGAACCGAAATGAACAGGATCGTAATCGAAATGGCAAACTCGCGGAAAAGCACAAGGATGACGCAGAAAACCAGCAGACTTGCCGTAATCAGAATGGCCAGCAACTCGCGGAACGACTGCTGCTGTTCTTTGAATTCACCACCATACACAATGCTGTACCCTTGCGGCAGGGTAATCTGAGCTTTCACTTTCTTTTGAATATCGGTAATCACACTGCCCAGGTCGCGCGAGTTGAGCCGGGCCGTTACCACCCCCATATTCTGAAGGTTTTCGCGCTGTATTTCGGCATCGCCGGGCACAAACGAAATGGTAGCCAGCGACGAAAGAGGTTTCAGCTTACCATCGGGCAGAAAAACCTGCGAGTTTCGTATCTGATCAACGCTTTGGCTGTTGCTACCCGGATAGATCAGCCGAATGTTGGTGAACTGCTCCTTTTCCTTCACAGATCCTTCGACATTCCCTTCGAGCGAAGTTTGTAATTGATACTGAAGGTTAGCAGGGGTAATGCCATACTGGGCCAACGCAGCGGCATCGGGCTTCACGCTCACATACGGGCCTGTCATGATCAAGCCGTCCGACACATCGGCGGTACCATCGACCGACTCAACAATTGATGCAACTTCTTTCGAAAGTTTATCGAGCGCATGCTGGTCGGCCCCGAAGATTTTCACCTCGATGGGTTGTACCGATTCCATCAAATCGCCCAGCATGTCGCCAATTACTTGTCCAAAGTCGATTTGCAATGCGGGCTGTGTGGCTTCGATCCGGATGCGTATATCGTCGATCACCTCTTCGGTGGTGCGGTTTCTCTTCTTTTTAAGTTGAATGAGGTAATCGCCATCGTTGGGTTCGGTAATGAAGAAGCCCATCTGCGTTCCCGTACGGCGCGAATACGATTCCACCTCCGGCACCTGAAGTATCAGCTTTTCCACTTCGCGTAATATGCGGTCGGTCTCTTCCAGTGAAGTGCCGTTGGGCGATTTATAGTCGAGAACGATACTACCTTCGTCCATTTCGGGCAGGAAGCCGGTTTCGAGTTTTGGGAAAATGTAGAAAATAGAAACGATGAGCAACGCCACAAAAACTAAGCTCAAAGCTGGACGGCGGATGAAAAAAGTTACCCACTTCTGGTTTTTCACCGTATGGGCTTCAATCTGTTTCTTTCTTTTATGCTTTCGTTCTCTTGGCGACAACAAAAGGTAGATGATTGGCAGCGCAATCCAGGTTACAAAAAACGAACAAGTAAGGGTAATGATCATGGCATTGGTCATCACCTTGAAATAAGCCCCCGCCACGCCGGTCATTAAAATGAAAGGCAGAAAAATGACGATGGTACTGAGTGACGACCCAATCATAGCTGGCAACAGGTAATGAATTGCTTTCTGAATGAGTTTTCGCGTCGGTTCTTCGGGATGCTCCTCGTGCGTTCGGTGAAGTTGCTCCACCACCACAATGGCATCGTCGATGATGAGGCCGATGGCTGCGGCCATGGCACCAAAGGTCATGATGTTCAGCGTTTGGCCGGTAGCGTACAGGGCAACAATGGTTAGAAGAAGTGTGATGGGAATGGTGATCAGTATGGTGGCACTTGCTCTCAGCGAACGCAGAAAAAGAATGGCCACCAGAATGGCCAGTATCAACCCAGCCCAAATACTGTCGGACACGCTTTTGATGGTGTCGTCCACAAAGTTCGCCTGCACATAGTATGGTTCAATCTGCACATCCTTTGGAAGAATTTGCCGCAGGTCGGCAAGTTTGGCTTCCATCTTATCCGACAGGTCGATCAGGTTGGCAGCAGGTTGTTTCACCACTGCCACCAGAATTGCCTCGTCGCCATTGGCATTGATTTTCACATATTCTTTGGCATCCTTGATTTCAATGGTAGCAATGTCGGCCAATGTTACGGTGCGTTTGCCGTCGTTGCTTACCACCAGTTTTTCGAGCATATTTTTTGTGCCGATGGAGGCGTCGGTAACAGTGAGGTAGAGCAGCCGGTAATCGGTAAGGTAGCCGTTCGATTTTACAAAACCGGTTTCGTTCAGCGCTGTGCGGATTTTGTCAGGCGTAATTCCCAGCGAACTCATCCGTGCCTGGTTGAGCTCTACCCAATATTCTTTTTCTTTTCCGCCAATGATGCGGATTTCAGAAACCCCGTCGACTTGTGAAAGGAACGGTTTGATGGTGTAGTTTGCCAAATATTTCAGGTCGATGGGCGTGCGGTTTTTGCTTTTCAGCGTGTAGTGGATCACCGGGAGAATCGACGGGTTCATCGGCTCCACTGTAATGTCGACACCGGGTGGCAGCGTGTTCCTAATTTTGTTGATTTTCGACTCGATGTGCTGCTGGCTCACGTTTATGTCGGCCTTCCAGTTGATAAACGCTGAAATTTCGCAACTGCCACGGCTGGTTGAGCTGCGGATGTTCTGCAACTCGGGCACTTCCTTAATGGCCAATTCCAACGGACGTGTTACCGAAAGCATCATCTGGTCAACCGGCAACTGGCCTGCATCGGCAATGACTTTCACCTTTGGAAATGTAATTTCGGGGAAAAGCGAAGTTTGTAACTTGCTGTAAGCAAACAGTCCGCCAAGGATCACAATGACAATGGCAACTGTGATCGGGTTTTTATAGGTCAGATAGAAATTTTTCTTCATTCTTCACCCGTTGAAATGGAAACCAGCGCCGTGTCGGGCAAACCGTAATTGCCGGTGAGTAAAACCTGTTCCGATGGCAAAAGTTGCGGCGAAAGCACCTCGACTTTGTCGGATGTTTCGATGCCTTTGGTGACGGGCACTTTCACTGCGGTTATGCTGTCGATCATTTTCATGATCCAGAATTCGCTTTGGGTTTCGTTGGTTACGATGGCTTCTTTGGGAAGGATGACCGTTGTACTATGGATGGCTTTCACAAAACGGGCTTTGGCAATCAGGTTTTCAGGAATAGATTGTTTAGCTGAAACATTCACCACATATTGTTGCGTTTGAGATACCGGATCAATCGACGGCATGGCTTTCGAAAGCGTTCCTTTAAGTTGTTCTCCGTCGGGTAGATTCAATTCGATGTTCTTATTGAGCTGAAGGAAGGGTTTCAGTTCGTATGGCAGGTTCAGCAGGAAAACAAGGCTCGATGCATCGCTGATTTCGGCAAGGGTTTCGCCCTCCTGCACATAGTCGCCAACCCGGTAACCAAGCTGGGTGATGTACCCCGAGCCCGATGCAGAAATAGCCACCATTCCGCTGAAACGGATCGACGAGTCAGGCATTGAAACACTGCTGCCCAGCGACGCTGCTTCCTTCGATTGAATGGTAAAAAGCTTTGCCCCTTTGTTGATGGATGCTCCAAGCTGCACGTTCACTTCCTTTAAATATCCAGCAACCGGGGCTTTCACCGTTGTTTTTAACAGAAAAGCTGAAGTAGCGCTCAATTCTAACACATCGGCCAGATCACCGGTTTCGGGATGCGTGATGGTCACGGGCACACGCCCTTGGGCGGTTTCATCTTCACTGGTCGAATTTGAGTGTGTTTTGCAGGAAAAGAAGAGGCTTCCCGCCAAAAAAATAAGTATGATTGTATTTCGCATAGCCATTATTTTGAGCAATTCCAGTAATTCAGTTCTACTATGATGCGGTATTTTTCGAGGGTGTTTTCGGTAAGCATTTTCCGGGCATTCATGTAATTTTCGATCGCCATCAGGTATTCGGTTATCTGCACTTCTCCTTTTTCGAGCTGGGCATGGTACGCTTCCACCAGCGTGTGTGCATACTCAATCTGCTTTTCGATTTTCGTTTCGAGCTGCTGTTTGGCATCAAGCTGTTGCCACAGATTGCGGGTTTGTTGCCGGTACTGTGCTGTGTAGAAGTTGCGGTAATCAATCCGGGTTAGTTGGTCGATGGCAACCTGTTCGTGCTGCATTTTTCGCTGCCCGCCATCGTACAACGGGATCGAAAACGATACCCCGGCACTGACCCCAAAATTTTTGTAAGGCTGAACCACCAACGATGAAAGGTAACCTCCATCTGCCGTCAGACAAACTTTGGGTTGGTATGAAAGGTCGATTTGCTGGTCGGCGTTCACCAACTTCAAACTGTCGATTTCGAACTGACGGTAAAACGGCGACTGCATGAAATCGGCATCAACGACAGTTTTCAGCAAAGGATCGGAAAGTTCGACCAGCGAAGTGTCGTCGATCCCACAGGTATATTGAAGCAACGCCAGGTTGTTGCGGTATTGGTTTTTGGCCCCGTCGGTCTGAAGTTCCTGCTGCTGAAGGCCAATCATGAACGACAAAAAATCGGTTTGCCGGGCATTGCCTGTCTGGGTAAGCCGTTGAAGAACTTCTTTTTGTTTGACCATAAACTGCAGCATTTCGTTTTCGAAAAGGTACTGCTGCCAGCTTCCATAGGCTTCGACATACAACGACGAAACCTCCTTTTTCAATTCCTGCTGACTGATTTTACCGGCATTACGCACCGACTGGCTTTGCAGTGATATGGCATCGAACTGGTTTTGCCGGTTGCGTGCCCCGGTAATTTCTTTCGAAACCGAAACGGTGGCGCTCAGGTTGGCGCCATTGGTCACGGCATTGTCGTAGCCCCAGCCTTTCACCACGGGCGCATACGTGTCGGTACTGTTGGCCGAAACCTGCCACCCAAAACCAGCTTTCAACCGCAAACTGTCGAGGCGGTTTCGGGCTTGCTGGTTCTGGTATTCCTTCAGGAGCGGGCTGTTCTGGATGGCCTTGCCTATGTACGAACCAAGGTCGGTTTGAGCGCCTGCATCCATGGCAAGTACCAGAAAAATGAAAATGATTAGATTGCGCATTCCATGTCAAATAATGATTCTCGTTTTTAATGTTTATGAACTATTATTTTTCGAAACGGGCAACTGCCAGTTTCGCGTCTGTCTTTAAATTGTTTTCTTATTTTCCCTTTTGTTGAAAGTGAGTTTAATGCAGTGGAGCTTGTCCCGGTATTCGTACCCAATGCCAATCCGATAGTTTTTGCAAATTTCGGCCACGATAGCCAGGCCAAGCCCGGTTGATTCACTCCCGGCTCCCTGCTTTACAAACCGATGGAATAACTTATTGGGTTCAATAGTAAGCGGGTTTCCCGAATTGGAAAAAACGATCTGGTTTTTCTCCGACTGAATGTTGATGATGCCTCCCTCAATGTTATGCTTCAGTGCATTGCCCAGCAAGTTGTTCACAAGGATTTCTGCCAGATAAAGATTGATATTGATTCGTACCGGAGCCTCAAAACGCCTTGTCACCTTTACTTTTTTCAATTCGATCAGTTCTTCGATAAAGTCCAGCCGCTCTTCGATCAATGCACTAAGGTCTACTTCGGTTTCTTCGGCAAACTGCTGGTTCTCGATTTTTGAAAGCAACAACAATGCTTCATTTAGTTTAGAAAGCCTGGTGGCCGCTTTATAAACTACCTGCAACTGTTGATGTTGTCCGGAAGTTAAATTCTCTCCTGTTAGTAATGATTCTGTTTTTGAACGTATGATGGCAAGAGGTGTCTGAATTTCATGTGAGGCATTCTCGGTAAATTCTTTAAGATTCTTAAAATCGGTCTGTGCTTTTTGGAACAACCCGGCTACTGCATTATTTAACTGTTGAAACTCAAGAACCGAAGTTTCTTCAAATCTGACCGGTTCTTTCTGTTCGATTCTAAAAATTTTTAATTGAAAAAGAGTATTGAAAAACGGATGCCATAGCGATGATGACAGTAGACGGTTCAATATAAAAAGAGTGAGAATAATCAGGAGAAAAAGTCCAACCATAAAATAAAAAATCAGTTGAACCATATCTTCGGTCTCGAGGCGTGAAAGGGTGATACATATTTTATAGTAAGTCGAGCCAGCAGATGTTGTAAACGTAACTTTTCGGCAATCAATAAACTCGTTGTCACTGGAATCGAAGACGATCGTGTCGGAATAAATTCGATACGATTCGGTGGGTGGAATTTTATAAATATCGATGGATTGATCAAGCGAAATGGAAGAATCAATCGCTTCAGGATATATCTTTAATGTCCGGATAATTTTATCAGCCCGGTTTCTAAGAACTTCATCCAAATTATCATCGACCACATACCCCAAAACAAAATACAAAACAACCCCTGCCAGAGAGAAAACCACAAGCAATAAGAATAAAAACCGCCGATTGATTTTGTTTTGTAACTTCATCTATTTTTCGTCGTTAGTATTAAACGCATAGCCCGATCCATAAACATTTTTAAAGTAATCGACTCCGGTTTTTTCAAGCAATTTATGGCGAAGGTTCTTGATTTGCGAATAAACAAAATCGAACGAGTCGGAAGTGTCAGCGAAATCGCCCCAAAGATGTTCTGCAATAGACTCTTTGGTCAGTACCCGATGTAAATTTGAGGTGAAAAATATCAACAAATCGAACTCTTTTTTGGTAAGGATTACCGGTTGATCTAACGCAAAAACCTCGTGTGAATCGGGTAGTATCCGGAGTTTGCCCACTTCAATCTCTTTTTTTCCCGAAAATCGTAACCGCCTCATCAATGATTTGATGCGCAAACTTAGTTCGGTCAGGTGAAAAGGTTTGGAAAGATAGTCATCCGCACCAAGATCGAATCCTTCAATTTTATCGTCAATCGAATTACGGGCCGAAATAATGATAATCCCCGTTTCGGGGTGAAGCCTCTTAAGTTCGCTAACCAAATTGAATCCGCTGCCATCGGGCAAGCCTATATCCACGAGCAGGCAATCATATTCGTAAATTTCAAGCTTTTCCAACCCTGAATCCAGGGTATTACAAGCTTCACAAACATGCCCTTCTTCCTGAAGAAAACTTGAAATGGTTTCCTGTAAGTCAATTTCGTCTTCAACAATTAAAATCTTCATTCCGTCTCTTTTTCGTCAAAGTTAAAGCTAAATACAACCAATGAAAAGACGATGAAATCAATCCTTAGTTGATAAGGATAACTTGCCGGGTTTGCCCCGACGTTTTCAGTATATATACCCCTTTCTGCAGTTTGTCCAAATTGAGCATTTGTTGATTGCAGGTTGCCTTTTCTTGGTATACTTTTAATCCACTCAGGTTGTAAACTTCAATCATTGCAGAGGTTAACCCGTCGCCTTCAACCGTAATCCATCCTTTTGCCGGATTTGGGTAAATTTTTAGCTTTCCTTTTTTAGTCAAATTTTTTATACTAACCATTTCATTTGTTGTCAAGATTTTCCAATATTCCCCAAAATGATTGTCCACATCGAAACGGGTTAGTGTGATACCTTCGCTGGTTTTTGTTGGTACAGGCCAGGGCGCTTTGTTGTTGTATATAACCTGATCGATTACCTTTCCATATTTATTGACGAACCGGATTGATTCCCCTTCATCGGCAAGGCGTCCACTTTCCCATTGATAGACAACAGCGCCTTTCCCTTGCCAAAACGACGAAGTTGAATTTGATGTGATGTAAATTTTCTCTTTGGGACCGATTGAAGCTCCTGCCGGAAACATAAATGTAAAACCTTGTTTAAAAGAACAACTATCCAAGTTCATTCTTGAATCACCCGGGTTATATAATCCAATAAATTCAAGATTATCAGTACCAGGTTCTGTAACGTAAGCAATATCCGTGATCATCACAGAAACAGGGAGTGTTGGTAACTTAAGGTTCGCGCCAATGGTTGTCCCATCGGTTCCTGCATCAATGAGAGGTGAACCAGACTGTAAGGAAAAGTCGTAAAAAGTAGGATTTGTAAACAATGGATTTTTATGCAGGTTGTTGTTCCCCGAAGGCAATTTCTCTGTATCGTCCAACGAATTAGATATGTGAATGGCCGAATATTCATCATTAAAATATCCCAGTTCATAAGAGTTTGACAATATTGAATTTGTTACAACCAAATTGGATCCAGCATCGCCCGGGTGTTTCTGATAATTGGCCAGGGCATAAAAGTTTCCGTAATAGGTACAATGGTCGATTTTTACACTGCTTGAATCTTTCATGCCAGCACCCATACCGCAGTTCATAAAAATGGAATTTGAAATTTTCGCGGAGGATTGTTGACCGATAGAAACCCCTTTATCTTGAAAATTATAGACCACAATACTGTCTACAATTATGTTTTTAGCGTGGTCGCCCAAATCGACCGCATCTGAATTATAGCCGTCCATATCGTGAAAATAACTGTTTTTTACAACGGCATTACCCGACGACATTTCTCCAAAATCGAGTGCATCAGAATCGAGGCCGGTATTCCCCCTAAATTCACAGTGATTGATTAAAATTTTGCCCCGCTTGATATTGATTTCGTCACACCCGGCATAATCGGAGTGTATCCGGCTATTGGTAATCGAAGTTTGACAATTATAAACGTTCAATGGATTTTTATGAATGTTTTCAATGTAAATGCTGTCAAGAATAATGGTAGAATTCTCGATTGCAAGCGCAGCAATATCACGTACAGGATTTGGGCCTTCAGAAGCATTTTCAATAATTACATTCTTAAAACGGATTGTATCGTTCGCATTTTTTATGCTGATAATTCCCCACTTCTGATCCTTACTCTCCGGGTTGCTCCTGAAAATGATTGGCTCCGATTCGGTTCCTTTGGCAAGAATGGTTGCTGATGAAAAAATGTTTACTCCATCCGACATCCAGATTTCAACCCCTGGTTCAATGATCAGTTTACCTGTTGAGGTTATTTTCACGTCGTCGGGGACAATATATGGCGAACAGTCTTTATGAAGGGTCATTTCCGTAGAAATTTCACCTGGCAGTATGCATTTCCCTTCGCTTTCAAAAACGGCTGCAATATTCAATGCCGATTGGGGGATCACAACATATTCTTTATTCGATGTAAGAATCGTACCCGAACCCGTCAACTGCGCCGCCAATTCCAGATCAAAGCTAACATCCGAGCTGTTTGACGATGATTGATGAACTTCAACAGCTACGATATTATTTCCATTTATCAGAGATTCTGAACCAATGGAAAAAGTATGGAAGTCGGATTCATTGTTGCCTGATATAGCTGAAGAAGCCAATGTTTCATATTCAATTGCCCCTGAAGGCATATTATAACGATGAATCTCATTTCCGTTCAAATAAATTACTGTACCATCGTCGCATTTCAGCGATAAAGTCAACCCGGTTACTTTATCCGTGTTGCTTAAGACAAAGCTTTTCCTGAAGTAAGAGGTTATATATTTATTTTGATCATCGCCACCATAACCGATTAACGTTTTTTCGTCACCATCGCCATAACCCAATTCGGCTTGTCCTGTTTTCCAAACGCTATCATTGAAATCGGCGTTTTTCCATGAACTTCCGGGGTTAGCTCCAGTATCTGAATATTTCCAATTACTTTCCCTGGCAAGGAGTATGGAATCTTTGCTGGAGATATTCTCCCAATCTTTGAATTTATAGCCCTCTTTTGCTTCTGCAGCGAACTTAATCTCTTCACCTTTCGGATAACCACCGCTACAAACATCGACAGGTATTTTCAATCCATTAAAAGTCAGATTTCCCGCTTTGGACGGAATAGTTGAAACTGTAACGGAAACAGGGCTTTGAAAGCCGTAGTTGGTTAAATCGTTTAAAATTACACCCGGACGCTCTTTGGCAAAAGTTTTTAATTTTTCAACTTCTGAAAGCCAATATTCCATTGAAGAAATGGCATAGATATAACTATAATTGCCAGTTCCGTGTGTTCCCGACCATCGCTCAATGTGGTTTGGCATTTCGTCTTCGATTGTTTTTTTATGTTCTTCGATTTGAGAGACTATTCTATTGGCATTGAAGGTGGTAAAAAGAAGATTGGCCAGTTTTACACCAAACTGTTTTTTAAAATTGGTATTATTCATCAAATTCTGAAGTGGCCAATCGTTACTTGAGACATTGTTTACATAGAAATTGATCAAATTGCTATTTACGTCCTCAAAACCTCTGTCAAAGTCCATGAGTATCCATTTCCATTTGCCTGAATCTTTAGGTTTATATTTCATTAAATTATGGCTTATTGAACTATTTCCACTGTATACTTCGGAACAGACCATATCTGTAAAATTATTCAGATCCATCTCAGCAGCTAAGGCGTCAAAGTTCGACTGGATTGTCAAATCTTTTTTGTAGAGACTAACGAAACGATCATTCGCTGTATAATCACCGGTTTCAGCGTAATGCCCGCTATCCGTTTCTTCGATCATATCGAAGGAGCCTGGTTTAAGCCCGTGGTTTCCCACAATATAATCTTCGTCGATTTTCTCACGAATGTTGTGTATGCCCATGTACTCCCCGTTTATATAAACCACACAAGCCCTGAAACCCGAATCATCATTTTGGGTATTCAGGATAGCCGAAGTTTGTATCATCCCGTCGCGAAACATGGTATTACCCCAGTCGCTGCCCGATGCCCTGAGCGAGAAGGTGTCGTAAACTTTTCGTGATTTATCGAATATAAGCGGATATTCGAGTTTACCTGCCCCGTATTCTTTTCGAAAAGAGACACCTAACATTTTTTCGGGTAACTGCCACGAATACAAACCCGTTGATTTGATCCCGGCCTTTAAGTTAAAGGCTGCCCCAGTTCTGCCATCATTTTCATAAAGTTCGATGTTGACAGGGATTTCCCATTTAGGTTTTTCACTATGAACGGTATAGATACCTTTCACCGGATCCCAGAAATTTGCGGGGTCGGATGATAAACAGACAATCGGAAGGTTCGAAATTTTGTTTTCGGTATCGATTAGGTAGGTATATGTAGTTATTGGTCCTGGAATCTGACCAGTTTTAAAAATCCTTGCTCTAACAACCGTATTTTTAGTAATATTTATTGCCGATGAAGTTACATTTGACTTTTCATCCGGTTCTGTTCCATCCAGCGTATAGCGGACATCACCTCCAAATATTGATTTAATTTCAAGCGAAATGGCATTCGGATAAACACCGCCGGGAAGAGAAAAACCCGGATCACTCTTTACGATATCCTTATAACCTACACTTGTGTTGGATGCACCGGGAGTGGGTGTGGTAAATAATACCCAGTCACTGCTTCCGTCGGGTTTTCTTCCCATCGAAATATTCGGATCGGGAACTCCAAGCAACGTTGAATCAAGCGCTACAATTGAACCAGCACCATAGGTAAAAAGAGCATTATCCTGTACACCGTATTCAACAGAATCAATCAACACCCCCGATTTATCTGAAAGCCCAATCTGTTCACCTGAAGCCGAAAGTGCAAAATTGGTATGAAATCCATGATTGGTTGTATCCGCCCAGAACAATAAGTATCCATTTGCAGCTATCTGAATTCCGGCAGGAATTTTCCATTTTTTTGTTTTCTTTAAATTATCGGTAAGATAATAGCCTCCAAGATCTACCGGGCTATTTCCTTTGTTATAAAGTTCAATCCAGTCGGCGCTTTGTTCATTATCCGGATCAAGAACTACCCCAGTATTTGAGGCCATGAATTCATTAATGTACAATTGAGCTGAAGATTGATGATAAAAACTGACCAATAGTAATGACACGATCAATGGCAGGTGAAATTTTCTCTTCATGAACCCGGAATTTTAATGAGAATGATACTTAACATCAAAATTTTTAAAGATAAAGGTCAATTTTGTAGAAAATTGGGAATAAACAAAAGACAATACAAATTTTTATTCATAAATGTACTGAAAGAGTCTTATTCTTGTTCTTCGATTTTTTTATTAAATGCAACAGGTTGGTGGTGAGGTGGGAGGGAGTTCTCCGGTAATGAATAGGTTCTAATGGAAAAGCCTGCAAATTTTATGACTTGCAGGCTTTTGATTTTGATTAAATCATTGTTTGTCGGGGCGACAAGATTATAATCACCCGCTGCAAATCATTATTTATCAGTTCGATAATATTTCAAATTTCAACCGGTTCACCGTTTGGTTCTCATTTTTATTGAACCCGTTTGAGTGTTGTTGGTGAACCTTGAAAACTATTGCAAATATACAAATTATCAGACTATTGTCCACCAAACAGAATTAAATAGTTTCAAATTTTATGGGATTTTGGTAGTAAATTTTGGTTTGATTTGAACGGCTTCGTTCGGACTAATCAACTATGTACTGACGGACCAGATCGGGATTGATTCCGGTGTAAGTTGCGAACTCTTCAATGGTCACAAACTGGTGCTCCTGTTTGCCCATCTCCCCTTTTATCTTCTGAAGTAATCTTCTGCCAGAACGTTCGCTTTTCCCGGTGATCCGTTGTACATCCTTCGGATATATACAACTTCGCTTTAAACTCATCGTGCATACTCTATCTATGCTGTATCTATGCTTTTGGGTTACTAAAGCCATACCAAAAGTACGGACAAATTTGGACATAACAGCCGCTTTAAACGAACCCGGAAGCAAGGTTTTGTACATAACGAATAGGCGGCCTAAATTGGTATCAATCAAAAATTTTTAGTTATGGCAAAACAATCATCAATTATTAAACTGGAAGGGACTATCGGGGATATTTCCTTCTACAAGTCGAAAGACGGCTACCTTGCCCGGGGAAAAGGTGGTGTGGACAAAAGCAGGATACAAAGTGATCCCGCTTTTCAGCGTACCCGGGAAAATGGTTCTGAATTTGGACGTGCTGGCAGTGCCGGGCGAACTTTGAGGACGGCTTTCCGACCGATGTTACTCAAAACATCTGACAGCAGGGTTACATCACGGTTAACCCAGGAGATGACAAAGGTAATCCAGGCCGATGCCACCAATGGCAGGGGCGAACGGAATGTTCTGGACGGAGAACTTGAACTGTTGACCGGTTTCGAATTCAACAGTAGCTCAGGATTGGGGAGCACATTGTATGTGACTTATACTGCAACCCTCTCAAGGGAAACCGGGAATGCTCTTGTAGAAATCCCATCGTTTGTTCCACAGAACAGTGTTGCAGCACCTCAAGGGGCTACCCATCTCAAATTTATCTCAGCAGCAGCCGAAATAAATTTTGAAAATGGGTCTTTCAACTTGGAAACATCGGATAGCCCTGAAATTGTTATAGGTGGCCAAACCGAGGATGCAATTTCTTTGACAAGTACCCTACCTGCTGCAAGTACACAGCCGCTATTCCTTGTGTTTGGTATCGAGTTCTATCAGGAGGTAAACGGGACTTTTTATCCACTGAAAAGTGGATCGTACAATGCACTGGCAATTGTAGCCGTTGATGGTGGTGGTGCTGAACCAACACCATAATCAGAGTTCTGAAGACGGATTATTAATCGTTAAAAAGTTTTAGTATGAACATCATTGAAAGGGCAAAAGCCCCAACGTCGAAATTCTTCAGGACGCTACGCAATGTAGGTTTGGCATTAGCTGCTACAGGTGCTGCACTCCTTGCTTCACCGGTTGCATTACCTGCTGCAATTGTAACCATTGGCGGTTATCTGACAGTTGGCGGAGCTGTTTTGAGTGCAGTCAGCCAGATTACCGTTGAAGGTGACACTAGTTCTGAAACCATTCAAAGCAATGGCAAATCTTCTTAACGAAACCGGGACCAGGTTCGGAACAGTCGTAGGAACAATACTCAGTATTTTACCAACGATCAGTTCAGGTGAGATCATCCGAACGGCAATACTGGCGGCCGTTGGAGCGATGGTCAGTTTCATGGTTTCCGTGCTTTTGAAAATATTGGTGCAGCGCATCAAAAAGAAACGACCTTTCCGAAGGTAGTGTGTGTTTGTGATTCTCTCAATGAAGGCCTCTTAACCGGGGCCTTTTATTTTTGTAGCTGACATACAAGTTAGTGACGTTATTTTTTTCGTAAATTGTCGAATCACTAAATTTAATCACCATGAAACAATACACCCACGCATGGCTGGCATTTATGGCAATGAAACGGTTGCAAAAAGCCAGTATCGCAAAAAATGAACAGAAGTCGGTAGTAAGTTTATTAAAATGGTTTATGAACAACCGGGATTCTGTGATCAAAGGATCGTGGTACCCCGATGCAGTAATCAAGGATATGGCAACGAGCCATGTGTTGAAATACAAACCGGGGGAAGCCAATCAAACAGGAACATTTCGACAACTCCCCAATGAATACCATCTCTATCAGATCGGAAAGAAAAATGAACTCTATAAGAAAGCCTATTCTGTTGAAAAGGGGAATTTGCCAGACCGTTGCGAATCTTTAGCCCATAGCATCATCGACAACCTGAAAATGCAGGAGAGTGAGGAGAAGGGATCGCCGATCAGCCCAACGGACAACCATGTTGCCACAATTTTTTTTATGCTGAGCCACTATATTGCCGATTCGCACATGCCGTTGCATTGTGATGTTAGGCAGTTTTCAGAGGGTGAAGACCTTCACGCACATATTGAAAAAGAGTGGGACGAATTGATTCGGGATTGCTATTCAATTGACTTTGACAATGAACGGTTCTTTTACGACCCAGAGGGATTCCCCTTAAAAAAACAAGGATAACGAACTGTTCACCTGGATTGAAGGCCAGCTCTCTGCTCGTGTATTCAGTTCAAAATATGGGACAGGCAACGACAATACCTGGGACTTTCTTTCTGCAATCACCCAATATTCTTATTTGACGGCTTACCAAATGATACCGGTCAACTATGATGAAACACTCAAGTGGAATGAATTTATGGCCCTTCAAACAGGATATAAATTTGAAGAATACAGCAAGTTTATTCTTATGGATGCCATTGATTCCATTGCCCGGGTGTGGTTGAGGGTCTGGCAACGATATCTTGATTGGATGAAACTTTGATCACATCCTTATTCTATTTGACTTTCAATAAAGCAGGGGATAAATTAAACCGATAAACACCCGAAAAATGACGAGAACGGGTGATGTCAAGGTTTTTTGGAAAAATACAATTCGAGCCCAATTCAGGATGATGTATAGAGGGAAAAGTATTAAAAGGGCGAGATTGGAGATTTTTTCAAAAACCCGCAGGGCATGACCTTTACATCATCCGGGCGAGGAATTACCTTTTTTATCGGTTTGATTTATTATACGCACGCCACCGCCCTTATCTTTAGGGTGAGGGGGAATGTTGATGCGAGGTAGAATGATTCCGGGGGGGTGGGTATGGCTTGAGTTGTTGGTACGGAGCGGGGCAAGGGCTTAGGGAGAGATCCAGCGTAAGGAAAGCGTTTGCTTTGGTAGAAACCTTCAACCTGAAAGAGAAGGCTCTAAAGACAGCGCAAACGGAATGAGCAAAATGGAACGGAATGGAACGGAATTGAACGAGGTCGTCGAGGAACGAGACGGGCGAAGTGAAATGAAGTGGAATGTCGCGAAATGAAGCGATATGGAGTGACGCGATGGCTTTTGTGCCTGGCATTGTTATGGATGGAACTGATGGCGTGCGTTTCCAATGGGTTGACGAATTTACCCTTAAAAGCCAGTTGCGGGGCGCATTGGAAAAACTGAGCTTTTAAGGGTGAATGAGGAAAGCCAGGGTGTGTGGGGT
>DAOQAB010000078.1:0-17151 GCA_035353695.1 Prolixibacteraceae bacterium | reverse complement strand
CCGATTGATGGTTGAAGTACATTATTATACACACTGGAAATTAGGATGATTACAAGAGGATGCCAGCTGGGGAAAAATGTTCTACTATTGGGGCAAGAGTTATCATTCGACCACCGATACGGGCAGAAATGCGAACTGGGGTGAAGAAAGTGCACTGGATGGCTATTTTAAAATGATGAAGAACAAGTTTACCTCCAAAGGAATTCCTGTTATTTTGGGGGAATTTGGTGCCGTCAGGCGTTCGTCTTTAACCGGCGATGAGCTAACTTTGCATCTGGCATCGAGAGCCTATTTCTTTAAGTATGTCATTAAGCAATCAAAAGCCAACGGGATTTTACCGTTTTATTGGGATGCTGGTAATATGGGTAATAATGGTTCGGCTCTTTTTAACCGGGCAAACAATTCGGTGTTCGACCAGCAGGCGCTCGATGCCATTCTTGAAGGATATAATGAGTAAGATTAACGGATTTAAACCAATTTGAAATGAATAAAGCACAATTCCTTTGTCTCGTTTTTGCAAGTCTCTTCGTGAGTGGCACTTTTGCCCAAAAACACACCTCCGGTCAGGATCGGTTCATCAGCGTTGATTACGGTAAAGTGAAAGGTGAATTTAGTACCCTATTTAAGGAGTGTATTGGCGCCGGGCGGGCCAACGAAGGTTTGAGGGCCGACTGGCAACAGCAACTGGCGGTGGTGAAGAATGAGTGCGACTTTAAATACATCCGGATGCACGGATTGCTGACCGACGACATGGGGGTGTACCGCGAAGACCGGAACGGGAATCCTGAATATAACTATCAGTATATCGACGTGTTGTACGATTATATTTTGAGCATTGGCATGAAACCTTTTGTGGAATTGGGATTTATGCCTTCGGCCCTTGCCAGTGGCACCGAAACCATCTTTTGGTGGAAAGGAAATGTTACGCCACCTAAAGATTACGACAAGTGGGCGGATTTAATCAGCAACCTGACCCAACACTTTACTGACCGGTATGGTGCTGATGAAGTGAAAACCTGGTATTTCGAAGTGTGGAACGAGCCCAATCTTTCGCCGGGTTTCTGGAGCAGTACACAAGCAGAGTATTTTAAATTGTACCAATATACCGTGCAGGCCATTAAAAGCGTGAATAAGGAATATCGTGTTGGCGGGCCAGCGACAGCCGGCGCTGCCTGGGTGCCCGAAATGATTCAGTTTTGCGAAAAAAATTCACTCCCGATCGACTTTATCAGTACGCATTCTTATGGCGTAAAACAGGGTTATCTGGATGAATATGGAACTTCAGGGACCATTCTCGACAAGAACAAGTGGAGTCTTAGCGGCGATGTTCTTAATTCGAGGAAACAGATTCAGAATTCAACTAAACCGGGTTTGGAGCTTCACTATACCGAATGGAGCTCATCGTACACACCGGCCGATCCGATTCACGACAGCTATCACGATGCAGCCTACATCCTCGAAAAACTTAAGCAGGTTGGCAATGCCCCCAATTCCATGTCGTACTGGGTGTTTACCGATATCTTTGAAGAAGCCGGACCACGGTTTACCCCGTTTCATGGAGGTTTTGGCTTAATGAATTACCAGGGAATCAAGAAACCCGCCTTCTTTTCGTATGCATTTCTAAACAAACTGGGGGAAACCGAACTTCAGGATGCCGATAGCTCTTCGTGGGCCTGCAAAAATGCAAAGGGCGACATCCAGGTGTTGTTCTGGGATTTTACCAATACACATCCCGGCGATTCGGTGAATAATCAGGTTTATTATATCCGAGATTTGCCTTCTAAATCAAAAGGTGTTGTAAATATTGAAATAGCAGGAATTCCTCAGGGAAAATACAAGCTCGGGATTTCAAAGGTGGGATATAAAGCGAACGATGCTTATACAACCTATCTGTCGATGAATAAGCCTGCCCAACTTACGAAACAGCAGGTGGAGGTGATTAAAAGCCAGAATGATGGTTCGCCGGTTTCGATTGAAACGATTGAGGTTGGTACCTCCGGAAAATTCTCACGGAAAATTGAAATCAGGGAGAACGATGTTTTCTTGTTGAACTTCATTAAGCTCTGATTAGACTGTTTTCGTTCGGCAAGGTAAATTTGTGTAGATTTGCGCAACCGGGAAATTGTGATTTGAGCTTTTTCTCTGTTTACAAATAGTAGAACGATGAACAACAATGATGTTTTGCGCAGCATTCGCTATACCTTCGATTTTGGCGATGACAAAATGATGGAGCTTTTTGCTTCCGGGGGGCTTGAAGTAACCCGGACACAGATTTGCGACTGGTTGAAAAAAGAGGAAGATCCCGATTTCAAAGGAATCTACGACCACCAGCTTGCTGCTTTTTTGAATGGTTTTATCATCGAGAAGCGGGGGAAAAAAGAAGGGGAGCAGCCGGTTGCCGAAAAGAAGCTAAACAACAACGTTGTGCTGAGGAAACTGAAAATTGCGTTAAACCTGCGCGATGACGAGCTTATTGAAATTCTGGCCCTGGCAAATTTCAGGTTAGGGAAACACGAGTTGAGCTCTTTTTTCCGTAATCCCGGACAAAGTCAATATAAACCGTGTGGGGATCAAATTATCCGCTATTTCCTGCGAGGGGTGCAGAAAAAGTTTCGTCCGTAATTTTTCAGGAAAAAATATCGTTGGGTTTCAAAAAGTAGTTTAAAAAGAGGCGTTCCTGCCGAAAAAAGCAAACATTTTTTAATAAACAATCAATTTATCAGATCCTCTTTTTTAAAAATGTAAAACGATTTACTTATTTTTGAGCAAATTGTTTTTCATTTACCAGTAAAATCATTTGTAATGTCAGTAAAACATGAGCTTGATGAAATTGATCTTAAAATATTGGAGATCATTTCAAAAAATGCAAGGATGCCTTTTAAAGATGTAGCCGTTGAGTGTGGAATTTCACGGGCAGCAGTCCATCAGCGAGTGAACCGGATGATTGAGATGGAGGTTATTGTTGGGTCGGGTTATCACATCGATCCCCGTAAAGTTGATTATAACACCTGTACCTATATTGGCATTTTCCTCGACAAAAACGGCTTGTATGAGGCGGTTGCTGAACAGTTGCGAATGATCCCCGAAGTGGTCGAATGTCATTACACAACCGGGCAATATGCAATTTTTGCCAAGGTTTATGCTCATAACAACGAACACCTGAAGAGTATTCTTAGCGGCAATATTCAAAAAATTCAGGGTGTTACCAGCACCGAGACTTTTATTTCACTGGAAGAAACGTTCAAAAGGGAAGTGCCAATCCTGTAAGGAAACTTATTTCCGTTGTTTAACCACTTCGTACAGCAGGATTCCTGCTGCAACCGATACGTTCAGCGATTCAATTTTTCCCATAATCGGGATGCGGATTAGCTCATCGGCTATTTTTAGGATTTCGGGCGAGATGCCTTTATCTTCCGATCCCATCACAATGGTGCAGGGTACTTTATAATCCTTGTCGGAATAATCGTTGGTTGCCTTTTCCGAAGCCGCAAATATTTTTATGCCGTTCTCCTGCAGGTTGACCAGCGTTTTATAGGGATTCTTGATTTTGCAGACGGGCAGGATATGAAGGGCTCCGGCAGAAGTTTTTACCGCATCTCCGCCAATTTGTGCCGCACCTTTTTCCGGAATGATGATTGCCTGTACACCGGCACATTCGGCTGTTCTGACAATGGCTCCGAAATTGCGTACATCCGTAATCTGATCGAGGTAGATAAAGAATGGGGTTTGTCCGTTTTCATAGGTCCGGGCAATGATTTCATCGAGATCGTAAAAGGGAATGGGCGAGATGAAAGCGATCACCCCCTGATGGTTTTTCCGCGTAATACGGTTCAGCTTCTCCTCGGGAACCAACTGGCAGTTGAGGTGGTTCTCCCTGATCAACTCATCCAATTCGGCCGATAGTTCACCTTTTAACCCTTTTTTGACCAACAGTTTGTCAATTGTCTTGCCTGATCGGACAGCCTCGATGATGGGCCTGATCCCGAATATAAAATCGTTGTTTTCCATTTTCTAAAGTTACCAGTTTTTTTTGTTTGTCCACTCCTGAAGTGTTTCATGCCCTTTTTCCCAATCGCTCATTACCTTTTCCAGCTTTTCTTTTTGTTTTTCGTATTCGCCGAAGAGTTCATAATTGGAGCTTTCGGAGTCAGAGAGGCGGGCGCTGATTGAACTGAGCTTCTCCTCAAGTTCTGTAATCTCGTTTTCAAGCACTTCAACCTGTTTTTCGGCTTTGTTTATTTGCCGGTTAATCTCTTTTTTCTCTTCGAAAGAATATTCGTCGATGGTTGCCGGAGCTACCGTTTCGGTTGTTTGCGCGGTTTTATTTGTGGTATTTCGTTCGAGTTCTTTTAACGATTCGATTTTCTTCTTTTGGATAAAATCGTAAATACCACCCAGATGCTGAATGATTTTGTGGTTTTTGAACTCATAGATGATATCAATTAGTCCGTCGAGGAATTCGCGGTCGTGGGAAACCACCAGCACGGTGCCGGTAAATTCGCGAAGAGCCTGTTTCAGGATCTCTTTTGAACGCATATCGAGGTGGTTGGTTGGTTCGTCGAGCACCAGAAAGTTGCACGGTTCGAGCATGAGCCGTACCATGGCCAGCCGGGTTCGTTCGCCTCCGGAAAGCACTTTTACTTTTTTATCGACTTCATCGCCCGAGAACATGAAGGCGCCCAGAATATCCCTGATTTTCGTACGAACTTCGCCTACTGCTACTTTGTCGATGGTCTCAAGAACGGTCAGTTCCCCGTCGAGCAGGTCGGCCTGGTTTTGGGCAAAGTATCCAATTTTAACGTTGTGCCCAATTTTGCAGGTTCCTGTGAATTCCAGCTGGTTCATGATGATTTTGGCCAGCGTGGTTTTGCCCTCTCCGTTTTTCCCGACAAAGGCGATCTTGTTTCCCTGCTCCAGAATGAGATCGATATTTCTCAGAACATTCAGGTTCCCGTACGATTTGCTGAGTTCTTTCATTTCAACCACCATTTTTCCGGAGTGGGGTGGTGGGGGAAATTTGATATTCAGGTGGCTGGAATCCTCTTCGTCCACTTCAACCAGTTCTACTTTTTCGAGTTGTTTGATCCTCGATTGAACCTGTACCGCTTTTGTAGCCTTGTACCTGAACCGTTCAATAAAATCTTCGGTATCCTGAATCATTTTTTGCTGGTTCCGGTAGGCCGACAGTTGTTGTTCCTTTCGCTCGGCCCTGAGCTCAACATATTTTGAATAGTTGGCTTTGTAGTCGTAGATACGGCCCATCGATATTTCGATGGTGCGGTTGGTCACATTGTCGAGAAACGCTTTATCGTGGGAAACCAGGATGACGGCCCCGTTGTAATTTTTCAAAAAATCTTCAAGCCACTGAATCGACTCGATGTCGAGGTGGTTGGTTGGTTCGTCGAGCAAGAAAATGTCGGGTTTGCGAAGCAGCAATTTGGCCAGTTCGATACGCATGCGCCAACCACCGCTGAATTCAGAGGTCTGGCGAGAAAAGTCATCCCTCGAGAAGCCCAGCCCAATGAGGGTTTGTTCCAGATCGGCATGGTAATTATTGCCACCAAGCAGGTGGTAGTGATCGGTCAGGTCGGTTACTTTCTGGATAATCTGGTGGTATTCTTCCGATTCATAATCGGTTCGGGTTGCCAGCGAATGGTTGAGCCTTTCGATCTTCTTTTCCATTTCGAGTATTTCCCGAAAGGCTGTCTCCGTTTCTTCAAAAACACTCTTTGTATCGGTCGTATTCATTGTTTGGGGCAGATACCCGATCGTGGTGTCTTTGGGTGCCACCACATTCCCTTCGGAGGGAGGTTGAAGCCCGGATATTACCTTTAATAAGGTTGTTTTACCGGCACCGTTTTTGCCGACCAAACCAATTCGGTCGCGCGGGTTTACATAGAAAGAGATGCCTTTAAAAAGTTCAAAACCACCAAAATTTAGTTTTACTTGTTCAACCGAAACCATACACACTTTTTATTTTGCGGTGCAAAGATAACAGAATTGGTGAAACTCTTTTGGGGTGAATCAACTGAATTGAAGATCAATAAAATCGATTTCATTTATTCACACTCTTGCGGCTGTTGAAATGATTTTACGGAACCTTTGTGAACTTATTTCAGGATGGTTTCTTTATTCTTCCGGCTCCGATTCTTCCTCCTCCTCTTCTTCGAAGGATTCAATTTCCTCTTCTTCAATAACCTCCTCCTCTTCGGGTTCTTCCTCTACAGGGCGTGCCACCGGCGTAGGTTTAACATGTTCTCCGGGAACATAGGGGAAAACTTCGGCAATATTGCTTAACTGGATTAAGGTGGTAACATAAGGAATCAGCATGTACGAAAGTCCATCTTCGAGTTGTTTCAGGGCATCGTTGATGTCGTTGGCCATTACGAGAACATAGTTGGTTACTTTTTTCTCTTTGCCAGCCTCTTCGTCAATGGTTACCAGATTGATTTTGGCTTTGTACCACCATTCCCCATCCATTTTGGAGAGAACCTCGTTGACATTTGACCGTTTGATGTTCACTACCTGAAAGTCACCATTGGTAATTTCTTTCATAATCTGAAAGATACGGGTTTCGGCATCGGTAAAGGAAACCGCATCAACTAAATAACTATCGTTGATTTTGCGTTCAAAACCGCCCTGATCAATCTTCAGGTATTTCACCTTACATTCGTACCATGTTTGCATAATGATCTCTTTTTAGGTCGGCAAAAATAATGGTTTATCCATAGGAGTTGGTAGACAAGGCAAAACATTTATCAACAAATTGGTTTATTTTCCTTTTTTCAGTGTCGACCCTCTCACGATTAGCTGAGAAGGAAGAGTCAGTTGATTGGTTGATGGCATTTGGGTATTTCCATTTAAAAGATCAACCATGAAGCGGGATACCGTTTCACCCATTTCTTTTCCGGAATAATTTACCGTTGTAAGTTTCGGTTCAACCAATTGAGCGATTGGATCGTTATTAAATCCAGCTATGGCAATTTGTTCCGGGATCCGAATTCCGTTTGCTTTAAGCGTGGTTAAACATCCGCTGGCACAGGCATCGTTAGCAATGAAGATTCCATCGGGAAGGTTTTTGAGTTCCAGGATGGTGTGGGCCAATTTAATCCCGTCGTCTATTCCCAGGCCCGACTCAATAACCAACTCAGGTTGATAAGGGAGTCCAACTTCCTCAATAGCTGCTTGATATCCTTTAAAACGGTCGGAGTACACATTTCGGTTCCGATTTCCGGAAATGTGCATAATGGAACGACAGCCTTGTTCGATCAGGTGTTTTGTTACCTCGTAGCCCATTTTGAAATTATCAATTACTACGGAAATGTAATCAGGGTTATCGGGGACACGGTCGAAAAACAACAGCGGGATTTTTTTGGAAAGGAAACGGGCAAAATGGTTTAAATCGTTGGTGTCGGATGCCAACGAAACGATAAGCCCGTCGACCCGGCTGTTGTACATAGTGATGCTATTGGCCACTTCTTTTTTCTGCGTTTCGAACGACTGTGAAATGATCAGGTTATACCCGCTTTCGTTGGCTATTTTTTCAATTCCGGCAATGGTCGACGACATGAAGTTACTGTCGAGACGGGGAATAATAACCCCCAGTGTATAGGTTCTTTTAGTCCTTAGGTTGCTGGCAAAAGTATTTGACCGGTAACCCATTGCTTCGGCTTTCTCTTTGATTTTCTTTTTAACCTGATCGCTGATGGCCGGGTTGTTTTTGAGGGCCCGGCTTACGGTTGCCGGAGAAACACCGATTTCGCGGGCAATATCATAGATGGTAACTTCTTTCATTTTTCAACATTTGTTCAATGATACAAAAGTAAAAGTACGAATAGAAATAAAATATTTATGCAATCGGTTGCGTAAAATTTTTTTATTTCACATATTTGTTTTCTGTTATTGAAGCAAAAACATTTAAACCCGTAATGATCTTAAAGTTGGTTTTATTTTAACGGAAGAGCCCTTCCGTGTCTGATTTCCAATTTTGATAGAATATTGAAACAATCGAAGACCGAATAATATATGGAGCAGAAGTTTTATTATACACCATAACACGTTAAAGGATCAGGGATAGCGATTGTTGTTTTCAGGTGATACAACCGAGGCCGGAAAATGACTTTAATGCTTTCCTGATTTTAACGTGTAAGTAAGAAAATCTTGAATATTATCTAACCTAATCATCTATGAAAAATGAATTAAAAGTTGGGGAGAATGGGATTCCCTTGTCGTACAAATTCAAATCGGTTATATTCCTAACCGTCTTTTCATTAATCCTTTCTTGTAGTTTGGTTACTTTTTCTTTTGCAGCGAATGTGATGGAAGATAAGGTAACTATCTCCACCGAAACAGGAGTTAATGAAGAAATGAACGATGCCCTTCAGCAAACCCGTACCATTACCGGTAAAGTGGTTGATGAAGATGGCGTTACCCTTCCGGGGGTTTCTGTTGTCGTGAAAGGTTCAACAACAGGAACGGTGACCAATATTGACGGGGAATATTCTTTGAATGTTCCTTCATCGGCGAAGGTATTGGTATTCTCGTTTATTGGGATGACTTCCCAGGAAGTGGTTCTTGGAAGCCAAAATCAAATTAATGTAACATTGGAACAAAGTGTGACCAACCTCGATGAGGTAGTGGCCATTGGGTATGGTTCGATGGAACGGAGCAATGTAACTGGTGCGATTGCTTCGATCAAAACCAACGAATTGGCCAAAGCTCCGGTAGCCAATGTGGTTGAAGCATTGAGGGGGCAGGTTTCGGGTGTGAAAATTTCGAGAGGAAGTGGACAGCCTGGTTCTGAAGTTGGTATTACCATTCGTGGAAAGAGATCATTAGGAGTGGGTGATGATGATGACGGTATTGATGAAAATGCTCCCTTATTGGTTATCGATGGGGTTCCGTTTACCGGTGGTAACCTGTCGGACATCAACCCTGCCGACATCGAAAATATCAATGTATTGAAAGATGCTGCGGCAGCATCCATTTATGGCGCCAGCGCTTCGAATGGCGTTATCCTTATCACCACCAAAAATGGTTCTTTCGGGAAATCATCCATCAGTGTTGAAGCGGCGTATGGTATAACAGATCTGGCCATGAGGCCCACAATGTTCAACGGAGAAGAGTTCTACCAGTTGAAACGTCAGGGGATCCTGGGAAACAACAAAGACGATAAAGTCAAGATTAATAACGTAGAAACTAGTCTTGACGATTTGATTACCAATAACGATCCTGCAGCTGTGGCGTTGGTATTGACCGATCCAGTTGAGTACAAAAATTACCTGGCAGGAAACTCGGTCGATTGGCACGATGTTTTGCTTCGGATGGGAAATACAAAGAATGTTAGTCTTTCGATTTCGGGTGGAACCGATAAATTTCATTACTACATGAACGGGGATGCCTATCTTGAAAAAGGGATTGTTCAGCACTCTTCCTATAATCGTTACTCTTTCAGGCTCAATGCCGATTATTCACCCTATAAATTTTTAACGGTTGGTGCCAGGGCCCAACTGTCGAAAAGTATTGCCGATGAGACCGGTACTGCTCTTGATGCAGACAGCAAAGCGGATTTTGGCGACTTTGTAGGAAACACTCCTCTGGGAAGTTTGTATAACGACGATGGCCAATTAATGCCAACTGTTAAAGGCGACCAGTTTCAGTACAACCCGTTGTACCGCTACGAAAATTCTCAGGTCGACAGAAAACGTTCCAGGGTTTATATTAATCCTTGGGTCGAAGTAAAAATTATTGATGGTCTTACATACCGGATGAATGCTTTTGCGGAACAACGTTTTGAAAATTATGCCAATTTCTACTCCTCGGTTTATTCAATTTCGGTATTGGGGAACGATCCTCAGGATAATACCATGCGTTTTCAGGTGCAGGAAGCAATGACTTATCTTTGGGATAACATTCTTACTTATAATAAAGTATTCAATGAAAAGCATTCGGTCGATGCAACCCTGGTATATGGTATCCAAACGTATGATAGTTATACGCTAAATACCACCGGGAAAGGTTCTTCAACCGATTTGCTTGGTTATTATGATATCAATGGAGTATCTTCATCGAATTCGACGGTTAGTTTGTCTCCTGATCAATGGGGGAAGGAATATTATGTGGGCCGGGTTGGTTATAATTATGACCAACGTTATAATCTGACTCTTACGATGCGTCGCGACGGCTCTTCCAAATTTGGGCCAAAAAAACGTTATGGAAATTTCCCATCAGCTGCATTTGCCTGGAATATCAACAAAGAGAGCTTCATGGCGACGATTCCTGCAATCAACTCATTAAAATACCGCGTTAGTTATGGTATGATGGGTAATGATAACATCCCTAATTTCAAATACCTGGCATTAACTACGAATGCTTCGTATGCATTTAACGATGTGGTTTATACCGGAAAGACAACCGATCCATCAAATCCTGCAAATTCCTCATTGCATTGGGAAACAAGCAAACAGTTTAATACAGGTATTGATTTTGGTTTATTCAGGAACCGTCTTTTTGGTACCATCGATTATTATAATACCCATACCTCTGATTTGTTGTTACTCGAGAAACTTCCCAGTACAACCGGAGCAACCCAGGTTATGAGTAATGTGGGAAAAACCTTGAACTGGGGTTTGGATGTGAGCCTGACCGCTGCGATACTAACCGGTGATTTCAAGTGGGATATGACGGTTAACTGGGCCAAAGACCATAATGAAATTGTTAGCTTAAGCCGTTACAGTGTTGATGCGGATGGTAATCCGATCGACGATGTAGCCAATGGTTGGTTTATCGGGCAGGATATCGACGTAATTTATGATTACAAATTTCAGGGAATTTATCAGTTGGGCGAAGAAGCTGAAGCTGCTGCAATGAATCCAACGATCCGCAGGTATGGAGCTGGCGATGCCAAAATTGCCGATATTAGCGGACCGGATGGAAAACCCGATGGAATTGTCGATAGCAACGACCGTACTTTTGTTGGAAGTCCAACACCTAGTTGGTATGGTGGATTAAGAAATACATTCTCGTATAAAGGTTTTGAATTGACCATTTTGCTGGAAGCTGTCATGGGGGTTGAAAAAATCAACAATTATTATGGCACTTTAGTTGGTCGCGATAATGAAATAAAGGTGAATTACTGGACACCTACCAATCCATCGAATGAATTTCCGCAGCCTAATAATTTGAAAGAGTATGATTTTGCATCAGCCGTTCGTTTGAGAGATGCCTCTTTTGTATCGCTCCGGAATGTTTCGTTGGATTACAATTTGCCTTCCAAGCTGATTAAGAAAACTCCATTTAAAGGGCTCGCTTTATCGGTTAAAGGAAACAACCTGAAATACTTTACGAAGTATACCGATTCGTATTCTCCGGAAATTGATCCATGGAATTACCCGATTACTAAGACTTGGACTTTCAGTGCTAAGGTAACCTTCTAATGTAAAAATAAATTAAATGAATAGAACAATGAAAAGAATAATATCATATATGTTCACAATCGGGGCTTTATTTGCATTGGCCGGTTGTGGCGATTCCATTGTAGATTTAGCTCCAAAGGATAAATTTACTACCGACGTTGCTCTTTCTTCGTTATCAGGATTGGAGGGCTCAATCTATGGTGTTTATCAACGGGGCCGGGATATTCTGCAAAGCAACGATATTTGCATGTACCGCCAGTGTCAGACCGACCTGGTAAAAGCAGGCACCAATTTATCAGACCAGGCTACTTTCCGGGCCATTGCTATGTTTGACTATCAGTTCAATGGTAGTCTGAAAGGTGTTTCCGACTTGTGGGATACCTATTATGTCGGCATTAACCGGGCCAACCTGGTTATTGAAGGGGTCGATAATTTGCAAATGGAGGACACCGAAGCCAATCGTGCCCGCAGAGACCGGGTTTTAGGTGAAGCCTATTTTTTCAGGGCATATTACAACCACTGTTTGGTTACCAAATGGGATAATATCGTGTTGGTTGAAACGGCCTCTGTCGATCCAAACGAGAAGGTTAAATTGGTTGGGGCTGATGTGGTTTATCCGGTGATCATTTCTGATTTGAAGAAAGCGATTGACCTGTTGCCCGAAGCTTCTGCCATCAATTCTTCAGGAAGGGTATCAAAGGGTGTTGCCCGCTTTTTGCTTGCCAAAGCATATCTCGACCGGAGCATGTGGCCCGAAGCAGCTGAAATGGCAAAAGCTGTGGTCGACGATCCGCAATATAAACTTGCCCCGGTGGACGAAATATTCTCTTGTGCCCATCAGGATAATAAGGATATTGTGTTTGCCTGGCAGTTTACCAAGAACGATTTGAATACCGTGCAACGTGTTTCTCAGCAGTGGTACCCATTGTATGACCGTGTCGATGGCGTTTTGCGTTCGTTCGAACAGGGAGGACGCCCCTGGTCAAGGATTGTTCCAAGCGACTATTACTGGACGCTGTTTGATCCTGCCGATAAACGGTTAAATGCTTATCATAAAAGATTTTGGTTCTTCGATTCAACCGATGCTACCGACAAGATTCCCGATGGATATCAGGTGGGCGATACCGTTACCTCTGTGAATATTGGTAGCGCTGGTGGTTTTGGAATGAATGCCGTTATTCCTACAACCAATAAATTTTTTGAAGATGGTTCGCTGGGACGTAATATAGGTGATGCACAGGGATATCGTAATATTTCCGAATTCAGGGTTTCTGAAGCTTATTTGATGGCTGCAGAGGCTTATTGGAGAGCTGGGCAAACCGAGAAAGGGTTACCGTACATTAATGCCATCAGACAAAGGGCTGGTGTTGCTGATTTTACTACCATTGATCAGAATATTATCCTGGATGAAAGTGCCCGTGAACTTGGACATGAAGCATCCCGTTGGGAGATGCTGAAAAGGATGGGTGTTTTGGTCGAAAGAGTTAGGGCTCATAACCCCGACGGAGGCGCTAATATTCAGGACTACCATGTGCGTTGGCCGATACCCCGTTCATTTGTTGATATGACCAAAGTTGATCAGAATGAGGGTTATACCGAATAGTTTTTAGTTTTTTATACAGATTTGCTTTTCTTACTAACGAGAGTTACATTTTAAAACTGATCACTGAAGTTGAATAACGATGTGATCAGTTTTTTATTTTTTTGAAGGAATAACATTTGTCTGAAAAGTGTTATTCCATAGGAATTTGTGTTGCTTTTCTTTTTGTGTATAGGGAAGGGAAATTTCATTGATCCATTTTGTATAAGAGTGAAAGTTGCAATATCCTTTCAAAACGATTAATTTTCCACTTCAAAATTTTAGATCAAAAATGGATAAAATAGTCGAAACTCGTTCAAAATTGTTCCGGGTAGGGTTGTCGGGAACCGGAAATCCCAACAAGTTTGTCTCCTGCTTTTTCTTTCTCTTCATTCTTCTGCTTTTTCAGGGGAGATTGTTGTTTGGAGAAACCGTCGATCGAAGTACGGATCTGATTGTATCGGATAAGAAAAAAGCTGTCGATTTCATTTTGGCCGAGAAGAATGTGGTTGCACCGATGGTGGTGAGTGCATTCGACTACCCCGGAGTCATTCAGGTGATGAATTATCTTCAGTCCGATATAAAAACCGTTACAGGTACCGAGCCCAAGTTGCTTTTGGATGCAATTCCACCAAGTCCGCAAATCATTGTGGCTGGTACCATTGGGGAAAGCCCCTTGATTGATCAGCTGGTCAGTATGCAGAAAATTCATGTTGACGATGTCAAAGGGAGATGGGAAAATTCGTTGATCGAAGTGGTTGAAAATCCTTTCCCCAATGTTGCTCGTGCGTTGGTTATTGCCGGCAGCGACAAGCGGGGAACAATGTATGGGATATTGGAAGTGTCGAAAAAAATTGGAGTATCTCCCTGGTATTGGTGGGCCGATGTGCCCATTCCTCAGCAATCAAACCTCTATGTGAAAGCTGGCCGATACAATTTAGGAGAGCCCAAAGTGAAATATCGGGGTATTTTTCTGAACGATGAAGAGCCCTGTTTGGGGCGTTGGGCCGTTGAAAATTACGGTGGTTTTAACCATTTGTTCTATGAAAAGGTGTTTGAGCTGATCCTTCGTCTGAAAGGCAATTATATGTGGCCGGCCATGTGGTGGGCCAGTTTCAACAGCGATGACCCCGAGAATGTATTGCTGGCCGATAAAATGGGAATCGTCATGGGTACATCGCATCACGAACCAATGAACCGTGCCCATGCCGAGTGGCGGAAGAATGGGAAGGGTGCCTGGAATTATGAAACCAATGGCGATGAACTCCGGAAATTCTGGACAGAAGGAATACAGCGCATGGGTAGCCGGGAAGTAATTGTGAACATGGCGATGCGTGGCGATGGTGACGAAGCGATGAGTGAGGAGACCAATATTGCTTTGCTTGAAAAAATTGTGGCCGATCAGCGAAAAATCATTGAAGAGGTTACGGCAAAACCGGTGACCGAAACCCCGCAAATGTGGGCGTTGTACAAAGAAGTACAGGATTATTACGATAAAGGGATGCGGGTACCCGATGATATCACCTTGTTGTTGTGCGACGATAACTGGGGAAATATCCGAAAACTCCCCAAACCCGGAACACCGGAACGCTCCGGAGGATATGGCATTTATTATCATTTCGATTATGTGGGAGGGCCACGAAATTACAAATGGGTCAACACGTGTCCGATCCCGAGAATCTGGGAACAGATGAACCTGGCGTATGAACACGGTGTTAAGCAGCTCTGGCTGGTGAATGTGGGTGATTTAAAACCAATGGAATATCCAATTTCCTTTTTCCTCGATTATGCATGGAACCCCGATCAGTGGCCTGCTGAAAAACTGAAAGAATATGCGGTGCAATGGTCTGCTCAGCAGTTTGGTGAAAAGCCATCGGAAGATATTGCTTCGTTGATCGATACCTATCTTCGATACAACAGCCGGCGTAAACCGGAATTGCTTTCGCCTGAAACATACAGCCTGGTGAATTATCGCGAGGCAGAAACCGTAGTTAGCGACTATAATAATTTACTGGATAAGGCTCAGAAGACCGGAAAAAAATTGTCCAAAGAATATGCCGATGCTTATTATCAACTGGTTCTGCATCCCATTGAAGCGTGTGCCAATTTGAATGAATTGTATGTCACCGTAGCAAAAAACAGGCAGGCCGCTGAACAATGGCGGGCCAATACCAACGATTTGGCGAAAAAGGCTGAAGCACTTTTTAAAAAGGATGCTGAAATTTCTGATTTTTACAACACCAAACTTTCGGGCGGGAAATGGAACAACATGATGAACCAAACACACATTGGTTACACCTACTGGCAGCAGCCCGAGAAAAATGTGATGCCCGAAGTTAAAATCATTCAGGAAAAGAGCAATCCATCAATGGGGGTTGCGGTTGAAGGATCAACGAATTACAGGCCTTCGTATCAGGGCGATTTGGTGTTGCCTCTTTTCGATGCATTTAACAAGCAATCGTATTACATCGATATTTTTAACCAGGGCAATAAATCGTTCAGTTTTGAAATAGTTCCCGGGCAACCGTGGATTAAGGTTTCTGAAACGAAGGGTAAAGTTGAAACCGAGAAGCGGATACTCGTTCAGGTCGATTGGGCAAAAGCTCCTGATGGCGAAAAAAGCGCTCCCATAACCATCAAAGGCTCGGAAGGATCGGTGGCAACGGTGCAGGTAATGACTAGAAATTTTACCGAAGAAGAGATCAAAAGTGCCAATGGATTTATTGAAAACAATGGTTGTGTAACCTTTGAAGCGGAGCACTGTTCCAAGAACCTGGCAGGCAAAGAGGCCGGATGGAAACTGATTCCAGGCCAGGGGCGCACCCTGTCGGCGATGCATCCGGTGCCGGTGAATACGGTCAGGCAAGTTCCGGGTGAAGGAAGCCCGGTGCTGGAATACAACTTTTATCTGTTTAAGGCCGGTGAAATGAACGTGAACGTCTGTTTGGCTCCGACTCAGAATATTTATAACAATGAAGGGTTGGAACTGGCACTTTCAATCGATGAAGGGAAGCCTCAAATCGTCAACATGCATACAAACTATTCCTTTCAGGATTGGGAAGAATCGGTGAGAACCAATCAGCGGCTTGTAACGGCCAATTTATCGGTGGAAAAGGCGGGAAACCATACCTTGAAAATCTGGATGGTCGATTCGGGCATTGTTCTCGAAAGAATTCGGATCGAGACCGGAGAACCGAAACCATCGTACCTGGGAGGTCCTGAAAGTTTAAAAGTGGTTATGAAAAAGTAGAATCAACTTTGGAGTCAATTGGCTGAAAAAGATGAATAAAATCCAACCTTTCTCGCATGAACCGCTTTTATTTGAGAATATTTTTTGCAATTAATGGCGTTCTCTGTTTATTATGATTATTCAATTTCTTACTTTTAACGTTACCAAAACAAAAAGATATCAGCATGTCCTTATTCAGAAAATCAAAATCGGCAGCAGTAATCGAGAAGGAACGACTGCAGTTAAGTAGAGACTATCAAGTTTATACCGAGGTAGAATCATCAAAAAAACTGAAAGACTTCCTGGCCCTGGAGGAGAAGGTAGAGTCGACGCCATTTAAGGTGAGGCGAAAAGAAATTGAGTCCTTACGCTATAAGGGTTCTGCTGAAGAAAAATTGGTTAAGCAATTTGCACGACTGGAGAAGAACCCCAAATTGGTAAACTACTTTAAAACTGCTTCTTCTTCCGACCTGAAGCGGTTTCTTACCATTAAAGGGAAAGGACTTCCCGAGCAAGTAGAGGAGCTTGAAGCTTACATGAAATCAGGTAAGTATGACAATGAACTCAAAAATTTTAATCATAAAAAGAAAACCGATCAATCTTTTGCCGGGAAGTGGGAATCGACCGAAGCTTATAAGAAAGAGAAAGAATTCCAGGAACTGAAAAATTCCGATGATTATATTTTTTATCAACGGTTTGCCAAATCGACGGAATACAAAAACTTCCTTGCGGTTGATTGTTCTTCTGAGTTATCGCAGTATTGGGATCTCCAAAAAGAGGTTAATTCCGATAAATTCAAAGAGAAAAAAGCTTATCTCGAAAATCCAGACCGGTATAAAACAACGGTAGATTATAAGGCTCTTTGCTCCTATGAAGAGTTGCTGAAAGACGAAGGGATTCAACTCTATTTCAAATACAACGAGACCGAC
>DAOQAB010000077.1:0-17264 GCA_035353695.1 Prolixibacteraceae bacterium | reverse complement strand
TTACTCTTTTTCTTTCTTCCTCAAATTCATTTCATTTTCCTTCCGATATACTTCGCCTCGTGATAACAGAAGTTCAAACAGGACAACCTGATCGACAACCTTAAAAATAAAAAGGAGCCGGTAATCGCTCATCTTTATTCGATAGGAGTTTTGAAAACCTACCATTTTGATACAGTTGGATATACCATCCACATCTTTTGCCTGTATCACTTCTGAAATGACTCTTTGCAGGGATAATTTGTACTTGCCCGAAAGTTTGTAGGCTGCTTTTACAAATTGTTTGGAATATTCTATTCTCATACCCCCAACCATTTCTCAAACGACGCCTTTTCTTCGGAAGAAACAAACTCCTGACTTTCAGGATCATTCAGAAATTCACGGTAGATAATCTCTTCATTAAGCATTTTAGCTTCATCATTTAAAATGGATTCAATGTACGCTTTGAGATTCATTCCATTGGCAGAAGCCAAAACAGACAATGCACGGAAAGTATCATCCGTCAAGTCAATATTCTTTCTCTTCTTGTTAGTTAATGCAATTGAACTCATCTTTTTTTAAACAAATATACTTCGCATACACGAGATATACAATTGTTTTAAAAACAACATTCAGTAAATTTTCATTTATTCGACATTATTGCAAAAAAACATAAAAAAAAGGTAACCTTTTGCTTAAAACCGGAATAAATAAGTGATAGAATTAATTATTAATCTCATGAAAAATTTATTTTTATACTCTCTGAAAAGCGCAACAAACAAACAAACAAACAAACAAACAAACTATCTTAACCATCTTTTCTTTATTCCTTTTATTGCTGGTCTCCAACATCATTCATGCCCAGGTTACAGCTAATTCATCCGGATATGTAGGACTAGCTACCTCAATTCAATCGGGTTATAAAGTTACAATGGGGGATAACATTTATATTTACCATGGCAGTTATCCCGGGTTCATTATTAATGGTTCAGGCTCTAATTGCAATAGTGGATTAACCCTATACCCATCGACAAACAATGCAGGCAACTTAGGAAAAGCAAGTAATGCTTTTACCCATATCTACTGCAATTATGGTTCGGTTGAGACATCGGATGCAAGGCAAAAAGAGAATGTAAGAAATCTTGAAAGCCCTTTGGAGCTAATTCTTAAACTTCAGGGAGTTAAATACGATGTAAAAAAGGAATTTGCTTACACCGATTCGCTGGTCAAAGATGAAAAAACCAAAGAAAAATTTGAAAAGGAGCGAAAAAACCAGATCGGATTTCTAGCCCAGGATGTAAACAACGTAATACCCGAAGTGGTGGTTTACGACGACTCTGCCGATGTGTATGGCATCCTTTACAGCCGCCTTGTTCCTTACCTAGTTGAGGCCATAAAAGAACAGCAAACCACCATTGAATCTCTCAAATCTGAAATTGCCTCAATTAAAAATAATTCTACCGAAAAATCAGCAACGATTTCCGGCAGTAATGTTACAAATACTACAGAAACAGCTTCTCTGGAGCAGAACATTCCCAATCCATTCAATACAAGCACTACCATAAAGATGTATCTCCCATCAGCAATTTCACGTGCCACGTTATACATTTACACCATGCAGGGGGCACAAATAAAATCGTACGCCATCGCTGACAGGGGCAATACAACAGTAACTATTGAAGGATCGGGGCTCAATGCGGGCATGTACCTTTACACCCTTATTGCCGACGGCAAAGAGGTGGATACGAAAAAGATGATTTTAACGAAATAAATTACAATGATGAAAACACATAAATTACTCATTTACCTGCTCTTGCTACCATTGTTCAACTTTGGGCAGGAGTACTGCTTCCCTCTTTACTTTGAGGATGCGGCAGGGAACAGGGATACGGTTTATTTTGGGGAAGCTTCTTCTGCTACGTTTTGGATTGACGAACAGCTTGGGGAAGTAAACCTGCTAAACCAGCCAATAGATACCATCTTTGAAGTATTTTTTACCGATGCGGCTTTTGATGCCTGTTATTTTGATTTTGATCAAATACCCACTTTCATTTCAAAAAAACAATTCATCAGCCTTTCAAAATTATATGATTGGTATGAACTCGGAATGATTGCCAGAAACTGGCCCGTTACCATAACCTGGGACCAAGGAGAGATGAAAAACTATGTGGCCCAAAAGGGATGGTCATATTGTAACTTATTCCTCTATAGCTGGAACCCACCTACCAGTTTATTAGGCGACGTGCATTGTTGCGGCAACTGGCCAAACGATTACACCCTCTTAAACGACACTTCTCGGATGACAATAGATAAAAGCAATTTTTGCCATTATGCATCTCCTCTAATTTCAAAAGATTCCGTAAACCTGTTCTTTATCAAATATTCAGACTTTACAGGCACCGATGAAACAACAACCGGCGGCATTACCTGCCGGTATGCTTCAGGGAAGAAAGCAATTGTAATTGAAAATAATAGTGATACTCAATTATCGGCCATTGAGGTTTTTGATATTCAGGGGAGAAAACGACTAACAGAATATATGGAAAGCGATCAATGCAATAACCTCGAAATTGAAGCTAACACACTCTCAAAAGGAAGCTACATCGTGGTAGCTACTTTCACTGGTAAAAACCTTTCACAGAAAAATTATAAAATCGTTATCCAATGAAAAAATATATATTATCCATTCTAACAGTTCTAATCTGCAACAACCTATTGTGCCAGGTATTTCAGGATATTGATGAAACTGTATCGAGCCTCAAATCAACAACAACCGATTTATTAAATTATTATGATATTAGCAATGAGCCAATTAAATACGTTCGCGTAAATATGATTTTTTTGCGGAAAAATGACGGAACCGGTGGCTTTCAATCAAATAATTCAGCCCATCAGCAATACATCAATGACAAAATAAACAATTCGAACTATTTCATGGCAAATATCACTTCAGATTATGACACTATATGCTATGATGGATCATCTGGTGTAATTAATGATTCAAAAATCCGTTTTGTATACAATGTCATGTATATTAATAATTCTACTGCTTGGAACAATGGAGGTGGTGGTTGTTCTGTACTGCCAAGCAACTTGGTCACCCTTAATGATTCAATTGTCCAAAATAGCGCTTATCCGGCAATAAACATGTTTTATACCGAAGACCAAACATCCTATCAAAACATTGTAATAAATCAAAATTGCCCTACAACCAATAATATACCAAATACATCTTGCACTTATCGTCCCTCATTTTACAGTTTTAACGATGCTCAAAATGTTCACATGCGATGCAGTTATACTAAATACTACTGGATGATGAACTGTGTTGTTGGAAACAGTTATTGGGGATATCCCAGTCAAAGCACAGTTTATAGCTGGTTAAATGCAGGAAGGGTTGAAGCCCATGAATTGGTACACAATCTTGATTTGGGGGATATCGATAAACCTAATGGAGAATGTGATCAGCACTTAAGGATGCACAATCACGATGGTTACGGCAATTTTTTAAGCCCCGAAGAAATTGCAGATATGCATAAAGCGCTCTCTCAATCCAATGCCAGAAGATTTGTAACCGAAACTACTTATTCATCCACGCCAATAACAATCAGCCAGAACACTTCATGGGCCAGTAGCATAAGAATCTACCGGGGATTGACCATTCAAAGTGGGGCGGCATTCCAACTTTCAAGCGAACTGATTATTCCATCTGAAACAGATATTGTAGTTACTGGAAGCGGTTCAAGTTTTACAGCATCGGGAGCAACGATTCACACTCCTCATACCAATTCTACACTGGATATGATTGTTCAGCAAAGTGCATCGGCTACGTTAAGCGACGGCACAACCATACAGAATTGCAATGTTTCGGTTCAGTCAGGATCATTAACCATTAATAATGCAAATATTGACATCAGTTCTACCGGTAGTTTTAATGTTGCGGTAGGTGCTACCTTCACGATGAGTCAAGGAAGCATTTATTAAAATATGCCTCTTTATACCGAAATAGGTTCATAACAAGCGTACGAAGAGGCTTGAGGTTAACAATTTCAAGCCTCTTCTTTTCTAAACATATAATCCCAAATTAAGCAATAGTAAATATGACTATTGATAATCAAATAGTTTCTAACCCTTAGCAATAGAAAAATATTACATAAAAGTAAAATTCACAATTGTTTATACTAATTGTAAATTCTAAAGCTTAATCTGGGATAATCGGAAACCCCATTTTGAGGCAGTTTACAAAAAAGGCTTCCCAACGAGAAGCCTTTTTATATTTAGTCAAAGAATTACGCTATGCAAGAGGTATGTTCCCTCCTCCAAAGTTCATTGGAGGCATTTGCGGGTCATTACCCTGTACCATTTTGATCGGGCCACACTGCTGTTCGAATTTCTTCAAATTGTCCTGCAGCGCGAACAATAACCGTTTGGCATGTTCCGGTGTCAAAATGATCCTCGATTTAACCCCAGCTTTTGGAACGCCAGGCATTACCCGTACAAAATCGATGATAAATTCGGATGTCGAATGGGTAATAATAGCCAGGTTGGAATAAATCCCCTGAGCTACATCTTCATTCAACTCGATATTCAATTGATTTGTATTCTGATTTTTATCTTCCATACTGACTATTCGTCTTCGTTTTCGAAATCATAATTGCGCTGGTCAACCAACCGGTCGTATTCATCTTTCGATCCTACCACCAGGTTTTTGAACTCTTTGATACCCGTTCCGGCTGGAATCAGGTGACCGCAGATTACATTTTCCTTCAACCCGTTCAGGTCGTCGATTTTACCATTGATAGCGGCTTCGTTCAACACTTTGGTGGTTTCCTGGAAAGAAGCTGCCGACATCCAGCTCTTGGTTTGCAGAGCGGCTCTGGTAATCCCTTGCAGAATCTGACTCGAAGTGGCGGGCACCGCATCGCGGGCTTCGACCGTTTTACGGTCTTTACGGCGCAACTGTGAATTTTCATCACGCAAACGACGGGCTGTTACAATCTGACCTTCACGAAAAGAATCGCTATCACCACGATCGGTTACCACTTTCTTTCCGAAAATCCAGTCGTTTTCAGCAATGAAATCGAGTTTGTCGACCACCTGTTTTTCGAGGAAGCGGGTATCTCCCGGGTCATCAATTTCAACCTTGCGCATCATCTGACGAACAATTACTTCGAAGTGTTTGTCGTTGATTTTCACACCCTGCATACGGTACACATCCTGAACTTCGTCAACAATGTATTCCTGAACAGCGGTAGGACCTTTGATGGCAAGGATATCGCCCGGAGTGATGGCTCCGTCGGAAAGCGGTGTACCGGCACGGATATAGTCGTTTTCCTGAACAAGGATCTGACGTGACAGTGGTACCAGGTATTTCTTCACATCTCCACCGCGCGAAGTAACAATGATTTCACGGTTACCACGTTTGATTTTCCCGAGCGAAACTTCGCCATCGATTTCAGAAACGACGGCCGGGTTCGACGGGTTACGGGCTTCGAATAACTCGGTTACACGAGGCAAACCACCGGTGATGTCACCTGCCTTACCCGATGCACGAGGAATCTTCACCAAAATGTCGCCACCAATAACCTTTTGACCATTCTCAACCGAAATGTGACCACCTACCGGCATATTGTATGAACGGATGGTTTCACCAGCCGCATTGACAATCTTTAACGTCGGGTTCTTCGTTTTGTCACGGGTCTCAATAATCACTTTTTCGGTATATCCGGTCTGTTCGTCGGACTCTTCACGGAAGGTAATACCTTCGATCAGGTTTTCGAACTCAACCGTACCCACATATTCGGTAATGATAACCCCGTTGTAAGGATCCCATTCGCAAATAAGCTGACCTTTCTGAATCTCCTGTCCATTTTTCACAAACAGTTTCGATCCGTAAGGAATATTGTGGGTTGAAACCGTAATTCCGGTATTTTTATCAATGATCCGAAGTTCGGTCAAACGGCTTACAACGACATCAACCTTATCGCCACCTTCCTGTTCGTATTCAACCGAACGGAGTTCTTCAATTTCAACCACTCCTTCATAGCGCGAAGTAATGGTCGATTGGGTTGAAATGTTACCGGCAATACCACCCACGTGGAAGGTACGGAGTGTAAGCTGTGTACCAGGTTCACCGATAGACTGAGCGGCGATTACGCCCACTGCTTCACCACGCTGGATCATCCGGGCGGTGGCAAGGTTACGTCCGTAACATTTTGCACAAACACCGATGGTTGATTCGCAGGTCAATACCGAACGTATTTCAACACGTTCGATGGGTGAACTCTCAATCTTTGCAGCAATATCTTCAGAGATTTCATCACCCGAACGAACCAGCAGTTCGCCGGTCAGCGGATGATAAATATCGTGTACCGAACAACGGCCAAGAATCCGGTCGTACAAAGAAGCAACCACTTCTTCGTTTTTCTTCACGGCCGTAGCCACCAAACCACGAAGGGTTCCGCAGTCCTTTTCGGTAATAATCACATCCTGTGCCACGTCGACCAGACGACGGGTCAGATAACCTGCGTCAGCAGTTTTCAATGCGGTATCGGCCAAACCCTTACGGGCACCGTGGGTTGAAATAAAGTATTCCAAAACCGACAACCCTTCTTTAAAGTTCGAAAGAATCGGGTTTTCGATAATCTGCGAAGTGGTAGCACCAGATTTCTGAGGCTTGGCCATCAAACCACGCATACCGCAAAGCTGGCGGATCTGTTCTTTCGAACCACGGGCTCCTGAATCCAACATCATATACACCGAGTTGAATCCCTGACGGTCGGTACTTAATGTTTTCATTACCGACTGGGTCAGCTTGGCATTTACGTGGGTCCATGTATCAATTACCTGGTTGTAACGTTCGTTATTGGTAATGAAACCCATGTTGTAGTTATTCATAACCTCTTCGACCTCGTTGTATCCCTCCTGAACCATTTCGGCTTTATCTTCAGGGATCACTACGTCGTAAAGGTTGAACGACAAACCTCCACGGTAAGCCATTTTATAACCCATGTTCTTGATATCATCGAGGAACTTGGCCGTAATCGCATTGTCGGTCAAATTCAAGATGAAGGAGATGATATCGCGTAACGCTTTTTTGGTCAATAATTGATTGATGTAACCGGCTTCTTTTGGAACGCACTGATTGAACAGGATTCGACCAATGGTCGTCTCAATCATGTGGTTGATTGGTTTGCCTGCTTCATCCAAATCGTCGACTTTACACTTAACGATGGAATGCAAAGCCGCTTTCCCTTCGTTATAAGCAATCACCGCTTCTTCCGGAGAATAGAAACGCAACCCTTCGCCTTTCTGTCCCGGGCGTGGTTTGGTCATGTAGTACAAGCCAAGAACCATGTCCTGAGAAGGAACGGTAATAGGAGCACCATTCGAAGGGTTCAGCAGGTTGTGCGATGCGAGCATCAAAATTTGCGCTTCCAGAATGGCAGCATTTCCCAGCGGGAGGTGCACGGCCATCTGGTCACCGTCGAAGTCGGCGTTAAAACCGGTACAAGCCAGCGGGTGAAGCTGAATTGCTTTTCCTTCAATCAGCTTAGGCTGGAATGCCTGGATTGACAAACGGTGAAGGGTCGGAGCACGGTTCAACATAACCGGATGCCCTTTCATCACGTTTTCCAGAATATCCCAAACGACCGGATCTTTACGATCGACAATTTTCTTTGCCGATTTTACGGTTTTCACAATACCTCTTTCGATCAGTTTTCTGATCACAAAAGGTTTATATAATTCGGCAGCCATTCCTTTTGGAATACCGCACTCGTGCAACTGTAAACTTGGGCCAACCACGATAACCGAACGGGCGGAGTAGTCGACACGTTTACCCAGCAAGTTCTGACGGAAACGTCCTTGTTTTCCTTTCAAACTATCGCTGAGCGATTTCAGTGCACGGTTATTTTCTGTTTTAACAGCATTCGATTTCCGCGAGTTATCGAACAATGAGTCGACGGCTTCCTGAAGCATACGTTTTTCGTTCCGTAAGATTACTTCGGGAGCTTTGATCTCGATCAATCGTTTCAACCGGTTATTCCGGATGATTACCCTGCGGTACAAATCGTTCAGGTCGGAAGTAGCAAACCGTCCACCATCGAGAGGCACCAACGGGCGCAAATCGGGTGGGATTACAGGAACAACCTTAACAATCATCCATTCCGGACGGTTGAGCTGGGTGCTGCCCCTGAAAGCTTCAACAACCTGAAGCCTTTTCAGCGCTTCATTTTTACGCTGCTGCGATGTTTCGGTATTTGCCTTATGCCTCAGGTCGAACGACATTTCGTCAAGATCGATTTTCGACAAAAGTTTATCCAACGCTTCGGCACCCATGTCGGCGACGAATTTGTTTGGATCATCATCTTCAAGCAGTTGGTTATCCTTTGGCAACGACTCGATGATATCGAGGTATTCTTCTTCGGTCAGGAAATCGAGATATTGAACCCCTTCCGACCGTTTGATACCCGGATTGATGACGACATAACGTTCGTAATAAATAATCGAATCGAGTTTTTTGGTTGGCAATCCCAACAGGTAACCAATTTTATTTGGTAACGACTTGAAATACCAGATGTGAGCTACCGGAACCACGAGGGAGATATGCCCCATGCGTTCACGGCGAACTTTTTTCTCCGTTACTTCTACACCGCAACGATCACAAACGATACCGCGGTAACGGATGCGTTTGTACTTCCCGCAATGGCATTCATAATCTTTCACCGGGCCAAATATCCTTTCACAGAACAATCCGTCACGTTCAGGTTTATAAGTCCTGTAGTTGATTGTTTCGGGTTTCAGGACCTCTCCATGTGACCGTTCAAGGATCTCCTCAGGAGAAGCCAAGCTGATAGAGATTTTGCTAAAGCTACTCTTTACTTTATTTTCTCTTCTAAAAGCCATTTATTTTATATTATGCGTTTACAACTTAAAATGTACTTATCGGCGAACAGGACAATTAGTCCATATTAACGCTTAAACCCAAACCACGTAATTCGTGAAGCAATACGTTCAACGATTCAGGAATGCCAGGTTGTGGCATCGGATCGCCCTTCACAATTGCTTCATAGGTTTTGGCCCTTCCAATCACATCATCCGACTTAATGGTCAGGATCTCCTGAAGGATATTCGAAGCGCCAAAGGCTTCGAGTGCCCAAACTTCCATTTCACCGAAACGCTGACCTCCGAACTGAGCTTTACCACCCAGAGGCTGTTGCGTGATCAATGAATAAGGACCAATCGAACGGGCGTGCATCTTGTCTTCGACCATGTGACCCAGTTTCAACATGTAAATCACCCCAACAGTTGCGGGCTGATCAAATGGTTCACCGGTTTCACCATCGTAAAGAAGAGTACGTCCATAATCGGGGATTCCTGCTTTTCTCGACAAATCCGTAATTTGTTCCAGTGTAGCACCGTCGAAAATCGGTGTGGCAAATTTGACACCCAATTCCTTTCCGGCCCATCCCAACACGGTTTCATAAATCTGTCCGAGGTTCATACGGGAAGGTACACCCAGCGGGTTCAAAACGATATCGACCGGGGTTCCGTTTTCGAGGAATGGCATATCTTCGTCGCGAACGATACGGGAAACAATACCCTTATTTCCGTGGCGTCCGGCCATTTTATCACCAATCTGCAGTTTCCGTTTCTTGGCAATGTACACTTTTGCCAACTGAATGATTCCGGTCGGAAGTTCATCGCCAATCGTAACATTGAAACGTTCACGACGGGCTACCGCTTCATGTTCCTTGTATTTGATCACGTAGTTATTGATCAAATCGTGGATCATATCATTTTTATCCTTATCAGTTGTCCACTTATTGGGATTGATTACCAGATAGTCGATTTCCTGCAATTGTTTCAGGGTGAATTTCACACCTTTACCAATTACTTCACCTCCGTAATAGTCGCGAACACCCTGTGAGGTTTTTCCATTCAGAAGCTGGAATAAACGATCTTCCAAATCGGTACGCAAAGCAGCAATTACACGGTCGAATGACTCGTCAATCTGCTCCAACATTGGTTTTGAAGAGGTTTTTCCCTTTTTATCTTTAATAACCCTTGAGAACAATCTCTTGCCAATAACTACTCCATTCAGCGAAGGAGAAGCTTTCAGCGAAGCATCTTTTACGTCACCGGCTTTATCGCCAAAAATAGCACGCAGCAATTTTTCTTCAGGTGAAGGATCGGATTCCCCTTTCGGGGTAATTTTACCAATCAGAATATCGCCGGGTTTTACAATAGCTCCAATACGGATCAATCCGTTTTCATCGAGGTTGCGGGTTGCTTCTTCGCTTACGTTGGGGATATCGGATGTAAACTCTTCCAATCCACGTTTGGTTTCACGCACTTCGAGTGCATATTCATCAATGTGAACCGAAGTAAATACATCTTCCCGAACAATACGTTCCGAGATCACAATCGCATCCTCATAGTTGTATCCCTGCCAGGGCATGAAAGCAACTTTCAGGTTACGGCCCAGGGCAAGTTCACCACTTTGGGTTGCATAACCTTCGGTAAGGATCTGTTTTGGCACCACCCGCTGTCCCTTTCGAACGATTGGGCTCAGGGTAATGCTTGTTCCCTGGTTGGTTTTACAATATTTCGGTAACTTATACGATTTATAATCGGGTTCAAAGCTAACAAAGCGCTGTTCGTCGGTCCGGTCGTAACGGATAACAATTTCGTTTCCATCGACAAAATCGACCACACCATGACCTTCAGCGGTAACATGTACCCGTGAGTCGGTAACAACCCTTTCTTCGAGACCGGTACCAACAATTGGAGATTCCGGTTTAATCAAAGGTACCGCCTGACGCATCATGTTCGATCCCATTAAGGCACGGTTCGCATCGTCGTGTTCAAGGAATGTAATTAATGAAGCCGCAATAGAAGCAATCTGGTTCGGCCCAACATCCATGAGCTGAATGTTTTGGGGTTCTACAACCGGATAATCTCCTTCCAAACGGGCTTTGATTTTAGGTTCGATAAACTTCCCATCATCATCGAGGCGGGCATTGGCCTGTGCGATAACAAGTCCTTCTTCTTCTTCAGCGGTTAAATAAGCCACCCCTTCGTTGCTCAAATCGACAACACCATTTTCGACCTTACGATACGGTGTTGAAATAAAACCGAGATCGGTAATTTTAGCAAACACACAAAGAGAAGAGATCAAACCAATGTTTGGTCCTTCCGGTGTTTCAATTGGGCAAAGCCGTCCATAATGGGTGTAGTGAACGTCGCGCACTTCGAAACCGGCACGTTCACGGGAAAGTCCACCAGGACCGAGAGCCGACATACGACGTTTGTTGGTCATTTCGGCCAATGGGTTGGTTTGATCCATGAATTGCGACAAGGCGTTTGTCCCAAAGAAAGAGTTGATAACCGAAGAAAGGGTCTTCGAATTAATCAGATCGATCGGGGTAAAAACTTCATTATCGCGCACATTCATACGCTCACGAATGGTACGTGCCATACGAGCCAGCCCAACACCAAACTGGTTATACATTTGTTCGCCCACAGTACGGACACGACGGTTCGACAAATGGTCGATATCGTCGACATCGGTACGCGAATTAACCAGTTGGATCAGATATTTTATAATCGCAATGATATCTTCATTGGTAAGAATACGGGTGTCGATATCAATGTCGAGATTCAATTTCTTATTTATTCTGTAACGTCCGACATTTCCTAAGTCGTAACGTTTGTCCGAGAAAAAGAGGTTTTCGATAACTTCCCTGGCCGTTGATTCATCGGGTGGTTCTGCGTTACGCAACTGCCTGTAGATATGAAGTACGGCTTCTTTCTCCGAGTTACAGGGATCTTTTTGTAAGGTATTGTAAATAATTGCATAATCCTGAAGGTTGGTATCTTCTTTGTGCAAGAGGATCGTCTTTGCCCCGGAATCGACAATTAAATCGACATGATCGTTTTCGATAACGGTTTCACGATCAATAATAACCTCGTTTCGTTCAATGGATACAACTTCACCTGTGTCTTCGTCCACAAAATCTTCGACCCACGTTTTTAATACACGGGCAGCCAGTTTTCTGCCAACCAGTTTTTTCAGGGCCACTTTCGATACTTTGATTTCATCAGCCAGGCCGAAGATTTCCAAAATATCTTTGTCGCCTTCGAAACCGATGGCACGGAGTAAGGTTGTAACAGGTAACTTTTTCTTACGATCGATATAAGCGTACATCACATTGTTGATGTCGGTAGCAAATTCGATCCAGGATCCTTTAAAAGGAATAATTCGGGCGGAATAAAGTTTTGTTCCGTTCGCATGCATGCTTTGACCAAAGAAAACACCCGGTGAGCGGTGTAACTGAGAAACGATCACACGTTCAGCACCGTTGATTACAAAGGTACCCCTCTCGGTCATGTAAGGAATTGTACCCAGATAAACATCCTGTACAACGGTATCGAAATCTTCATGTTCCGGGTCGGTACAGTAAAGTTTCATTTTGGCTTTCAGCGGCACACTAAACGTTAAGCCCCGTTCGATGCACTCTTCGATGGAATACCTAGGCGGATCAATATAATAATCGATGAATTCCAGAACGAAATTGTTCCGGGTATCCGTGATTGGGAAATTCTCTATGAAAACATTATACAGCCCCTCTTCTTTCCGTATTTCAGGGGTAGACCCAAGTTGAAAAAACTCAATGAATGACTTGATTTGAATCTCAAGAAAATCAGGGTATTCGAATACGTTTTTCGACGATGAAAAACTAATTCTTTGATTTACAGTATTCAAAGACATTTAGATGTTGTATTTATTGAACTTAAAATATAAAACACAAAAAGGCTTAATCCCGACATACGCCGGGACTAAACCATTGCAACCCTTTTCATGGGTTGAAGACCTTATTTAAGTTCAACTTCAGCTCCTGCTTCAACTAACTGTGCTTTAAGAGCTTCGGCTTCTTCTTTAGAAACTTTTTCTTTGACGGCTTTTGGAGCAGCATCAACTAATTCTTTAGCTTCTTTCAGACCAAGGCCTGTCAATTCTTTAACCAACTTAACGACTGCAAGTTTTGACTGACCAGCTGATGTTAAGATTACCGTGAATTCGGTTTGAACAGCTTCTTCAGCAGCTTCACCACTAGCTGCCGGAGCAGCAACGGCTACAGCAGCAGCTGCAGGTTCAATACCATATTCTTCTTTTAAGATTCCTGCTAATTCGTTTACTTCTTTAACAGTAAGGTTAACTAATTCTTCTGCGAGTTTTTTTAAATCTGCCATTTTAACAACGATTTAAAATGTTATAAATTATTTATTTCTCTTTCTCTGATAATGTCTTCACCAAACCAGCGATCTTCTGACCTGCATTGCTTTGAAGGGCAGAAATAACATTCTTAGCCGGTGATTGAAGAAGTGCAATAACATCTCCAATAAGTTCTTCTTTGGACTTGATGTTTACTAAAGCATCCAACTGGTTCTCGCCGACATAAACGGATTCTTGAACGTAAGCAGCTTTAAAAACAGGTTTTTCCAAACGTTTGTTCTTTTTGCGGAAATCTTGGATCAATTTCGCAGGAACATTCGCTGATTGACAGAACATCAATGAAGTATTGCCCTTGAGAGTATCGAAAAGTTCTTCGGCATTCTTTTCAGAAGCTTCCAACGCTTTTCTAAGGAGCGTATTTTTAACTACAATCAGTTTTACATCTTTTTGAAAGCAGAGGCGACGCAATTCATTGGTCTTTGCTGCATTCAAATCAGAAATATCTGCCAGGTAAAAATGACTGTATGAATTGATCTCCTGAGCCAGGGTATCGATAACTGTTTGTTTTTCTGATCTCTTCATATTCCAAAATTATTCCTGTGCAGTTTTTGGTTCTACTTGAATACCCGGGCTCATGGTGCTTGAGAGGTAAATACTTTTGATGTAAGTACCTTTAGCAGCCGTAGGTTTCAATTTTACAATCATGCCGATAAATTCTTTTGCATTGTCCACAATTTTTTCGGGTTCGAAAGAAACTTTCCCGATCGATGTATGTACAATACCGTATTTATCAACTTTGAAATCAATTTTTCCTTGCTTAATTTCCTTTACAGCTTTACCAACCTCCATGGTTACGGTTCCGCTTTTAGGGTTAGGCATCAAACCACGTGGACCCAGAATACGACCAAGAGGACCTAATTTACCCATAATTGGGGGCATTGTGATGATAACATCAACATCAGTCCATCCACCTTTAATTTTTTCAAGGTAGTCATCTAATCCGACAAAATCTGCGCCTGCATCTTTAGCCTCCTGAGCTTTGTCAGGTGTAACCAAAGCCAGAACCCTAACTTCTTTACCGGTTCCGTGAGGCAGTGATACTACGCCACGAACCATTTGGTTAGCTTTTCGAGGATCAACTCCTAACCGCACATCGATATCAACTGAAGCATCAAACTTTGAACTGGTAATTTCTTTTACCAATTTAGATGCATCGACCAGCGAGTAAAGTTTACCTTTTTCAAGCTTTTCTAAAGCAAGTTTTCTATTCTTAGTAATTCTAGCCATTTTAATCAATAATTAAATGTTTAATTAAATGGAGAATCACCTGTGATAGTAATCCCCATACTACGGGCAGTACCAGCAACCATTCTTAAGGCAGACTCGAGTGTAAAACAGTTCAAATCGCTCATTTTGATTTCGGCAATATCTTTTACCTGGTTCCAGGTAATCGATCCTACTTTCTTTACATGAGGTTCAGCTGAACCACTCTTCACTTTGGCTGCTTCAAGAATTTGAATAGCCACAGGTGGTTGTTTTACGATAAAATCAAACGATTTATCGGCAAAAACGGTTATTATAACAGGAAGCACTTTCCCTGCCTGGTCTTGCGTCCGGGCATTAAACTGCTTGCAAAACTGCATAATATTTACCCCTTTGGATCCTAATGCTGGTCCAACTGGTGGTGACGGATTTGCCGCTCCACCTTTAATTTGGAGTTTAATAATTCCAGCAACTTCTTTAGCCATAACAAAAGATTAATTTTTGTTGATTTACTCCTTTTCTACTTGCATAAAACCAAGTTCCAAGGGTGTCTTACGACCGAAAATTTTGACCATTACCTTCAACTTCTTCTTCTCTTCATTGATCTCTTCGATAATGCCATTGAATCCATTGAATGGTCCATCGATCACTTTAATTGTTTCACCTACCACAAATGGAATAGTAAGTTCTTCATCGCTTGCTGAGAGCTCGTCCACCTTCCCAAGGATACGATTTACTTCGGATTGTCTCATCGGAACGGGTTCGCCGCCCTTTGTGTCGCCTAAAAATCCGATCACGTTTGTAACATTTCTGAGAATGTGGGTAACCTCACCAATCAATGCAGCTTCGACTAACAAATAACCGGGAAAAAAGTTACGTTCTTTGCTGATTTTCTTACCATTTCTAATCTGATAAACTTTTTCGGTTGGTATTAATACCTGCGAAACATACTCTTGGAGACCGGCAGATGCAATTTCACCTTCGATATATTCTTTGGCCTTCTTTTCTTTTCCCCCGATGGTTCTAAGAACATACCATTTTTTTTGGATCTCACTCATCTCTGACCTCCAGAAAATTAATAGAATAAACTGTAAATAATACTCATCATCTTTTCGAAAACGAAATCCACAATGAATATTATCAGTGCAATTATGATGGAAGCAATCATAACAATTTTTGCGCTACTCTGTAGTTCTTTCAACGAAGGCCACGTTACTTTGTGAACCAATTCGTCATAAGACTCTTTAACGTAAGTTTTGATTTTCATCACCTTTGTGGTTTTATTGGTGCGAATAGTAAGAGTCGAACTTACCTTAAAACCCCGACTGGCATATTCGCATAAAAGTCCCGGTTGAAAAAACCGGGACTATATTATTATGATATTAAGCAAGAATTTCAGTTACCTGACCAGCACCTACGGTACGACCACCTTCGCGGATAGCGAACTGAAGTCCTACGTTCAACGCAACTGGATAGATCAATTCAACCTCAATTTCTACGTTATCGCCTGGCATAACCATCTCACGTCCTTCCGGAAGATTGATTTCACCGGTAATATCAAGTGTACGCAGGTAGAACTGAGGACGATATTTGTTGTGGAATGGAGTGTGACGTCCACCTTCTTCTTTCTTCAATACATAAACCCCAGCTTTGAATTTGGTATGAGGAGTAATTGAACCTGGTTTTGCCAAAATCTGACCACGTTTGATCTCTTTTTTGTCAACACCACGGAGCAACAAACCTACGTTGTCACCAGCCTGTCCTTCATCCAAAATCTTACGGAACATTTCAACACCGGTACATACGGTCTTACGTCCTTCGGCACCTAAACCGATCAACTGAAGTTCATCGCCTGTGTGAACAATACCTGCTTCGATACGACCAGTTGCTACAGTACCACGACCTGTGATAGAGAATACGTCTTCTACCGGCATCAGGAATGGTTTATCTTTATCGCGAGGAGGCAGTGGAATCCAAGTATCGCAAGCATTCATCAATTCAATAACTTTATCTTCCCATTGTGGTTCGCCGTTCAATGCACCTAATGCAGAACCTTGAATTACAGGAGTATTGTCACCATCGAATTTATAGAAAGTTAATAAGTCACGAATTTCCATTTCAACCAGTTCGAGGATTTCCGGATCGTCAACCATATCCACTTTGTTCATGAAAACAACCAGTTTAGGAACGTTAACCTGACGTGCCAAAAGGATGTGTTCACGGGTTTGTGGCATAGGACCATCGGTTGCAGCAACTACGATAATTGCACCGTCCATCTGAGCAGCACCAGTAACCATGTTTTTAACATAGTCAGCGTGTCCCGGGCAGTCAACGTGTGCATAGTGACGGGTAGCTGTTTCGTATTCTACGTGAGCTGTATTAATGGTAATACCTCTTTCTTTTTCTTCAGGAGCATTGTCAATCTGATCAAAAGTTTTAATCTCGCAATATCCTTTTTTTGCCAGCACCATTGTGATTGCTGCTGTTAAAGTGGTTTTTCCATGGTCTACGTGACCAATAGTCCCAATATTGACATGGTCTTTATTCCTAACAAATGTTTGTTTAGCCATAGCACTAAATATTAGATAACATTAACTTTTTTTGTTTTAAATTCTTTTTTTCGTTATGAGCTGATAGCGAGAATTGAACTCGCGACCTCTTCCTTACCAAGGAAGCGCTCTACCCCTGAGCTACATCAGCAAAATCGAGAATAAACCCGAATCGTTTTTTTGAGCGGGAGACGGGATTCAAACCCGCGACCCTTAGCTTGGAAGGCTAATGCTCT
>DAOQAB010000076.1:1569-17506 GCA_035353695.1 Prolixibacteraceae bacterium | reverse complement strand
ATGGTTTCGCGGCACATGTACATGGTAATGAAACCGGGGGTAAAGAACGAACCATCCTTGTAACCGTTTATCTTTTCGAATATCAACCCCAATACCGAAGCGTTGATCAGGGTCTTGTTCTCTTCCTGAATCTCTTCGGAGCCCTCGCTGGCAAAATCGTAGGAATCTAAAAATTCAAAAAGGTAGTTCAGCGCGTTTCTTTCGCCCTTAATTTTTTTACCGGAGGTGTCCTTTAAAACCGTACTGGATAATATTTGCAGGGTGTATTCATCTTCCAGGTTGCTGATGCGGATGGTTTTTTGTTCCAGTTCACTTGGCTCAAAAAGGGAACTGTTGAGATAAGGTATTTTGGCGAATTTCTTTTTTACCAATTCATTACGATCTTCCTCACGGATGGCCAGCACCTGAAAAAAAAGTTTGTTCAGGGCATCAAAATCGGGAATCAATGTGCTGTTCAGAAATCGGTATGATTTATCGCCGTTGTGGTACTGTACCAGTTGACCTTCGAGCAGTTTCAGGAAGAGGATGCGGTTAATCCAGGTAATAACCAGCTCAAGAGAAACATTGTAAAGTTGTTCCTCTTTTCCCGAACCAAATTCAGAACGTTTGATATTGTTAAGGCAATCTTCGTACTGAAGAATGGTAATGGAATTTTCGATAAGCGAACCGGCATCGCGCTTTCCCTCAGCCTTGCGCCCAATGACTTTTTTACTACCCTCTTTGGTCTCTTCGAGCCCGATAATGTGTAACAATTCGTTGTAGAAACTGCGGTCGAGGCTGTTGCTGTCGTTGCTGAAAGGGAGTTTCAGCAGATGTTCGGGCGAAAATATTTTATAGAAAGGAATCAGTATTATATCGTTATCGTTGTTTTCGTCGCGCAAAGGTTTTTCAATGGAACGCAGATCGAAGTGGGTGAAGCTGATCTCTTCCTTCAGGTTTTCAACAAACGGAGCTGCAATCTCTTTGTAGAAGAAATCGGTGTTGGTTCCACTCAGTCGTTTTGTTTCAAATTCGGTAAACTGCCTGACCAACGATTTGTTGTTGGCAAACAATTTCTCAAATAACGAAGCGTCGAAAATAAACCACTCGTAAATATTGGTGGCAACCAGTTGTTTCACCTCCAAGTTATTCCCTGTAATCCGCTCGCGCAAATAGTAAAGAATGAGTTCGTGAAAGGCTTTGCAATTGATGTTCTCGCGAGAGATCATCTCGTATTTATTGGTTGGGCTTTTGGCTTCGATAATCACACCTGCAGAGCTTTTAGCATCTTTCCCATTATAGATGGTCAGGTCTTCACGCCCTTTGGTGTTGATGAAAAAGCGGTCGGCATACCATGTGTTTTTCAGAAAGTCGCTCACTATATTTTTATGAAACTCCTCTGACTCACTGTCATTGATATGATCAAGCAGTTGAATCAGGTTTGATTTGAAAGATTCAATTTGAATACGGTTGGGCTTGACTTTCAGGTAAGCTTTATTAAGTGATTTGCGTGGTGATGCGGGTTGATAATGGCTCATAAGTTGATAAGGTCAATTTTAAAGTTCTAATTTAACAATTGGACTTTAAAAGTGTAATGTTTTTATGTGAAATGTTCAAAAAAAGGCGGAAGACTGGAGACAAAGGCTGTAAAATGGGAGTGCATAGCAGGGAGATGAAACCACCAATATTTAGCCTTTAACCAATCAATAAGGAGTTTGAGGAGTGTAAAGACAAGCAGGACTGGTTCAGCTAAAATACGATGTTATATTTTTGAAGTTATCTTCCAATTTCCATCTTTCCTCGAACCAATGCGATCGATGAGCATTTTTTCACGGAGTTCTTTGATGTCTTTTTCGATAGTACTTAGTGAATAACCCAATATCTCAGCAATATTTGGCAAGGTGAGCGTTAATTCAATAATTATTAATGAAATAATTAAAGCTGCCCGTTCACTTGAATCTGCTTTGACGTCATTGAGTTTTATCCCGTAAATACCCCGTATTTATCCCGTAAAAACTGGCGGTTTTCTTGCGGTGACCGTTTTGTGGATTTTTCAATTGAGCCAAATTCCTTTCGTACATCGCTCAATAAAAGCGAAAAAGCATTCTCCACCATTGCGGCACTGACCAGGATACATTTGATAAGCCATCTGGATTTAACGTGGGTAGTAACCGAAGGCAGGCGTGCCTATCACAAACGCCCGATACAATCTGCTGCGAAGGCTCTAAACGAGACGATTCTAAAACTCAGCCGTGATCTTAAGGTTCAGCATCCTTCCGGTAAGACGGTCGGGAACCGGGTGATACACATTGTCGTAGTCGGCTATAAAAGTATAAGAAGAAACATTCTGGAAACCAAGGATGTTGTAAAGTTCAATCCCTACACTGCACGATTTAAAATGGTCGAAGAATTTGGCGCCGGTCAGGTTTTTTCCGTCACTGACCAACAGCCGAAGGAACCCGATATCAACCCGTTTATAAGCATTCATGGTGGTTTGCTGCATGTAGCGTGGACTCCGTGGCATCCCATAGGGGACCCCGGTAATATAATGCCCGGTCAGGTGCATCTGGTAAGCAGGCAATCCTGGCAAATAATCCTGAAAAAACATGCTGAATTTGAACCGTTGGTCGTTGGGACGACGAATGTATCCATAGCCATCACCCACAATGTCTTCCATGGTCTTCATCAGCGACATACTGATCCACGACTGGGTACCGCTCACAAATTCACCGTTCACTTTCATGTCGAGCCCATAGGCAAAGCCATTTGAAATCTGATCGGACAAATAACGGATCCGCACGTTTTCGTATTGATACGGGATCAAATCCTTGAGGGACTTGTAATAGGCTTCGGTTGTCATTTTGAACGGCCGGTCCCATCCCATAAAGGAGAAGTCGACTCCCGCCACTGCCTGAATCGATTTGGGAGTCTGGATCGAACGGTTAATCACCCCGTCAAGGTTCTTTAGCTCACGGTAAAAAGCAGGCTGGTAATACCATCCAAATGACAGTCGGGCAATAATGTCGTTCTTTGTCCCCATTTTTAGCGACGCCGACAACCTCGGGCTAATGGATACTTTATCGGTAAAGGTCCAGTAATGAGCCCGCAAACCACCCGTAAACAACAGGTTACCAATAGCCAGAGGCACAGAATAAGAGTCCTGCAAAAAAGCGGTTAGCCGCTGAGTGGAAAGAATAGTATCGGTTTTCGCCGAATAATAGAGCTTTAACTCCTTATTGGCATAAGGTAATGAATAGCCGGCAGAATCGTGATACTGCCACTCCTTCATCCGATCATCAATGTACTCTTCTTTGAAGTTGACCCCCCATTGCAAAAAATTGTTCCCGGTCTTGACCTTTCCTTTATGTTCGATGCTGGCGACCGTTGCATTGAAATAATTCCGGCCATGTTCCTGATATGTTCCAACTCCCAGATTCAAAATACTGTCATTCTGCTCTTCGGTACCCTCATTCCCAACTTCATTAAACCAGTAATATCCAATAATATCATAGGTTTCCTGTTCCGATGTTTTAAATGCCGAAGCCGTCAAACTCAATGTGGTTTGATTGGTTGGCCGATAGCTCAAACTCAGTGCCCCAGTATAGGTATAATAGCGATCGATCTCCTTCCCATCATAATCGATATTAAGAATTTGCTGATCCAATGCTTTTCCAGACCTTGACTGCCGGAATGTAGGATAATAACCATACTTATTGGAAGAAGCGGTTCCCAAAAAACTAAGCTCCATTTTTTCAGTCGGCTGATAGGTTAAATAGCCCTGAAAATCGAGAAAAACAGGGTTGTAATCGCCCCTGCTTTCCAGGGTGCCCAACAACAACTTCAACGATTTATACCGGGCACCTACATTATAGGTAAATTTCTTATTTCGGCTGATATTTTCCACATGGGCCATGGCCCCCATCAACCCTGCAGTAACGGTTGCATTAAAACAATTGGGCCGCTTGTAACGGATATCCAGCACCGACGACATTTTATCGCCATATCGAGCATCAAAGCCACCCGAAGAAAATTCGATGGACGAAACCATGTCGGAATTGACAAAGCTCATCCCTTCCTGCTGCCCCGACCGAACCAATGTGGGCCGGTACACTTCAATATCATTTACATAAATCAGATTTTCATCGAAGCTTCCACCCCGCACCGAATACTGGTTGCTCAGTTCATTGTTGGAATTAACACCGGGTAAGGTTTTGATGACACCTTCCACGCTGCCCATACCCACATCGGTTACCCCTTTCATGGTGAGTGGGTTGATTTTCACACTATTCCCCGTAGTTTGCCGCTGATCGGTCACCACAATTTCGCGAATCTCTTTGGAAGAAGATTTCAGCACCACATTCAGTTCAATGCTTGCTTCGGAACTCACATTCAACGCCTTCTCAACCGTTTCGTACCCTATCATCGAGTAAACCACGGTGACATCCCGGCCAGAAGGGATCCTGAGCAAATACTCACCTTTCTTATTGGTGATGGTCCCAATTGGATAATTTCGGATGCTGACATTCACTAATTCAACAGAATTTCCATTCTCTTCTGTAATTTTGCCCCACAACGTTGCATTGCTTGTTTGGGCAGATACCTGAAAAAACGGGAAAGCCAGAACCAAAAGAAAAGTGTAACGAATAAACCTTGTCATCGACAAAAAAGTGTTTTGTTATATACTAACGAAAAAAAATTGCGTTAATTGTAAGGCCGGCAAATTTAATCATGTGAATTTAATTTTTCCCCGGGAAAAATAATCAAAGAGAAAAATAATTGAATTCTCTGGAAAAGCTATATTTGGAAACTTAATCGGTAAAAATGTATCTAAAGCTATTTGTAGAAGCACTAATCATGGGTTTTTTCATATCCGTTCCTATAGGTCCTATGGGAATTTTGGTTATTCAACGAACCGTGAACAGGAATTTGAAGTCAGGAATCTTCACCGGGCTTGGAATTGCTTCCACCGATGCCATCTGGATTTTAGTTGCCGGTTTCAGTGTCTCGTACATCGTTACGTTTATTGAAACCTACCAATCTTATATTCAAATTGTTGGTGCCGTTATTCTTTTTCTGCTGGGCTTAAACATCTTTATGTCCCATCCGATTAAAGCGATGAAGGAGACCAAGCGAAAAGGATCGAGCCCATTTCAATGTTACATTACCGCTATGGCCCTCTCCTTTTCAAACCCGCTGGTCATACTGGCCTATATCGCCCTGCTGGCAAGCACCAAGATCGTGTTCAATATCAACGACATGATTGAACCAGCCATCTTTGTTTCGGCTTTCTTTCTGGGCGGATTGTGCTGGTGGCTCACCCTGGCTTTCTCGATCAACCTCTTCCGGCATCGTTTCAACCTCAGGGTATTGTGGTGGTTCAATAAAATTTCAGGAGCTCTCATCATGTTTTTTATTATTGTTTCAACCATCTATGTTCTGATCAAAGGCAACCCAATCCTCTGACATTCTCTTTTCATCATTTTTCATAAGAGCAATAAAATTTCCCTTATGTTTCGTTAAATTCGCTACTTTTACTTGCTGTGGAGACGAATTTCGGCCACACGAAAGTAACGATTTAGTTATCAAACAGTATGAGGAAATTTATGTCAATATCTCAAATCCGTTGCCAGCTATTCCTCTTCGGACTAATCATCCTCCTTTTTTCGGGATGCCACCCTGAAAAAGGGAAAAACGCCAGCGATGCCAGCACAAATGACCAAAAGACCGAAGGTGCAAAGAATCCAACGGAACTCAGGAAAGTAACTTTTATGCCCTATTGGGTAACCACGGCTCAGTTCGCTGGTTATTATGTGGCAGAAGAAAAAGGGATCTACGAAAGATACGGGCTCAAAGTGGATATCATCCCGTTCAAACCGTTCATCACCTCAACCGAACTGATCAGGGAAAAGAAAGCCGATTTTGCCGCGCTCTGGCTGGTAAATGCCATTGAACTAAAAGCCGGAGGTGTTGATGTTGTCAACATTGCCCAGCCCTCGTTCCGTTCGTCGGCCATGCTCCTCACCAAAAAGAAAAGCGGCATCAACACCGTCGAAAAAATGAATGGCAAGAAGGCGGGCATCTGGAGCGGTTTTGAGCTTCAGCCATATACCTTCTTCAACAAATACAACCTCCAGGTAGAGATCGTTCCCATTGGCAGTTCCAATAACCTTTTCCTGATGGACGGTGTTGACATCACGATTGCCAACTGGTTTGACGAATATCACTCCATTATCAATTCGGGTTACGACCCCGACGAGTTGAATGTCTTCTTCTTTGCCGATCATGGGTTAAATTTCCTGGAAGATGGCATCTATTGTTTGTCGGATAAGTTGAAAAAAGATCCCGGATTGTGTGCCGATTTTGTGAAAGCTACTCTTGAAGGTTGGAAATATGCTTTTGACCATCGCGAAGAGGCCATCGATATTGTGCTGAAACGCGCCAAAGAAGATAAAGTCCCGACAAACAGGGTGCATCAGGAGTGGATGATCGACCGCTACAAAGATTTATATCTTCCGGAAGGTAAAACCGAGTTTAACAACTCACTTTCTGCTAAAGATTATCAATTTGTTGGAAAAATATTGAAAGAAAACAACCTGATTGATGAAATCCCACCCTTCGATCAGTTTTATCAACCCGTCATCAAAAATTAACAAAGGCCCTACCAAAAATTCAATTCACTATGAACATAAAAAAATTCATTCGCAATAAAGGACTGGCTTTAAAATTAATCCTCTACATTTTTACCAGCATTGCCATTATTTTCTTTCTCATTTTCATTTATAACTACAACATTTCTAAAAAGATCGTACAACGGAACCTAATCACCAACGCCAAAAGCATTACGGCAGAGACCGTTTTACGAGTAGAAAATGTGTTGGGATCGGTACAAAAAATCCCGCTGAACTTTTCAAAACTCATCGAATCATCCAATCTGACCATTGACGAGATGATCGGTATTGTGAAACAAGAGGTTGCCAACAACCCCGAAATCTACGGTGCAGCCCTGGCCTTTGAACCATACTCGATTGAACCTTCAAAAAAATATTTTTCACCCTATTTTTACCGGAAAGGCGACAGCATTGCGTTCAAAAACATTGGAGATGAAGCTTATGACTACTTCTCGATGGACTGGTACCAAATACCCAAACAGCTCAACAAACCGATGTGGAGTGAACCCTATTACGACGAAGGCGCCGGGAATGCCCTCATGTCAACCTTTTCGGTCCCCATCTATAAGACCATTAATGGTAAAAGAGAGTTCATCGCTATTCTCACTGCCGATATTTCGCTTGAATGGCTTCAGGATTATATGAACTCCATAAAAATTTGCCAAACCGGTTATGGTTTCATGATCTCGTCGAACGGCACCATTGTTACCCACCCAAACAAAGGGGTAATCATGAACGAAACCATTTTCAGCATAGCCGACAGCCAAAAATCGCCCATGCTGCGAACCATTGGAAAAAACATGATCCATGGGGAAACCAGCTTTGCCGAATTGGAATACCGGAACCTGCGTACCGGCAAACTGAGCTGGATTGCCTACGCCCCTATCCCCATCAACAACTGGTCAATCGGCATTGTGTTCCCGGTAAATGAATTCATGTCCGACGTAAACAAACTGGTGCTCAATTTAATTATCCTTTGCTTGGTGGGTCTTGCCATCCTGCTGGGAGTCATTATCTTTATATCGGGATCCATCACCAGTCCGCTAAGGGCACTGACCCACGCTGCCGGTAAATTGGCCCAGGGCGATTTTGATATTCAGTTGCCCGACATCCGCTCGAACGACGAAATCGGACAGCTGAACGATGCCTTCATCTACATGCAGCTGGCACTCTCCTCAACCATCTACGAGCTGAAAGATGCTTCGGATAAGTTGAAAGAATCGAACGAAAAGCTGGAGGAATATAGCCGTAACCTGGAACAAAAAGTAGATGAACGGACCTCCGAATTAAGAGCAAAAAATCTGGAGCTGGATGTGGCCTTCGAAAATGTGAAAACGTTGAACCATATCGGTAAAAAAATCACTTCCACCCTCGACATTGAACAGATTCAGGATATTGTGTACGAAAACGCCAACATCCTGCTGGATGCCACTTCCTTCCTGATTATGATGTACAATGAGAAAGAACAAAAGCTGGAGTGCAAGCTTTCGATTGAAAAAGGGGTGAAACTACCACCATTCGAGATCCTGATGTCGGAAAAGAACCGGTTTGCGGTTTGGTGCGTCGAAAATGCAAGCCCCATCTTCATGAACGATGTCGACAACGAATACTCCAAATATGTTGCTTTCAGGGCAAAACCCAAAGCAGGCGAATCGGTTTCATCCATGATTTACCTCCCGATGATGATTGAAGACCGGATCATTGGCGTAATCTCCGTTCAGAGTTTTCAAAAGAATGCCTATACCCAATACCAGCTCGACATGCTCAACAACCTGGGCAACTACATCGCCATTGCCTTCGAAAATGCCTTGTCGTACGAAAAGATTAACCGAGCCAACAACGAACTGAAAGCAGCTCAGGCCCAGTTGGTACAGGCCGAAAAAATGGCTTCACTGGGACAACTCACAGCCGGCATTGCCCACGAAATTAAAAACCCGCTCAATTTTGTCAACAACTTTGCCGAACTAACGGTCGACCTTGCCAAAGAGCTGGAAGAAGAGATTGAAACCTTTTCGGATAAACTCACCCCAAAGGACCATGAATACCTACATGAGATTATTGGCGACATCCGTTCCAATGCGCAAAAAATCAACGAGCACGGGAAGCGTGCCGACAGCATTGTAAAAGGAATGCTGCTCCATTCACGGGGTAAAGCCGGCGACAAACAACCCACCGATATCAATGCGCTGCTGGCCGAATACGTTAATTTGGGGTATCATGGAATGCGGGCCCAAGACTCAAACTTCAACCTGAAAATTGAAAGCGATTACGATGCCACCATTGGCATGATCAATGCCGTGCCACAGGACATTAGCCGGGTCTTCCTGAACATTATCAACAACGCCTGTTACTCGACCAACCAGAAGAAAAAAGAACAGAAAGATGCCTATTTCCCGATCCTGGCGATCAGGACGAAGAACCTGGACGACAAAATCGAAATCCGGATCCGCGACAATGGAGAAGGCATTCCGCAAGAAATCATCGACAAAATATTCAATCCATTTTTCACCACGAAACCTGCCGGCCAGGGAACCGGGCTGGGACTTTCGCTGAGCTTCGACATCGTGGTTCAGGAACATCAGGGCGAAATGAAAGTTGAATCAGAAATGGGAGAATTTGCCGAATTCATTATCACAATTCCTAAAAATTTAGTTTAATTCGACAACAAATAGTAAACAATGAGTATAGATACAGAAACGAGGGTTAAGATCATGGTGGTTGACGATGAAGTTGACCTGGAACCGCTTATCAGGCAGAAATTTCGACGCCAGATCCGAAACGAAGAGTATGACTTTGTTTTTGCCCACAACGGGCTCGAAGCTCTTTCAAAACTGATTGAACATCCCGATATCGGCGTGATCCTGTCGGATATTAACATGCCCGAAATGGATGGTTTGACCCTTTTGCTGAAGCTGAAGGAGTTGAAAAACCCGTCACTGAAAACGGTGGTCGTTTCGGCCTACGGCGACATGGACAACATCCGCACCGCCATGAACCGGGGCGCTTTCGACTTTCTTACCAAACCCATTAACTTTGAGGATTTGGAAATTACCATCAATAAAACCCTGGATGAGATCAAACTTCAGCGGAAATCGATGAAGGAACATGATCAGCTGGTCTCTATCCGGCACGATCTGAATGTGGCCCGCGAAATTCAACTAGGCATCCTTCCCAAGGTTTTCCCACCATTTCCCAACCGCCACGATTTCGATATTTATGCTACCATGACGGCAGCCAAAGAGGTCGGTGGCGACTTCTTCGACTTCTTCATGATCAACAACGACAGCCTGGGTTTCGTGATTGGCGATGTTTCTGGGAAAGGAATTCCTGCCGCCATTTTCATGGCCGTCAGCCGGACACTCATCCGGGCCACCGGACTGAAAGGTATGAGCGCCGGCGAATGTATGCAGTACGTAAACAACCTGCTGTGTAACGAAAGTGTCTCTTCGATGTTTGTGACTGTGTTTTATGGAATACTGAACATGAAAACCGGTGTTCTCGAATATGCCAATGCCGGGCACAACCCACCGTATATTATCCGGGGCAATAATACCTTCGAACGTCTCGAACCAACCGGCGATATTGTCCTGGGCTGTTTCGACAACATGCAGTTCAACTCTGTTAAAACGCAGTTAAACCCCAGCGATGGGATTATTCTCTATACCGACGGGGTTACCGAAGCTTTCAACAAGGAAGAAGAAGAATATGATGAAGAACGGCTGGAGAAACTGCTCCCAACCATTCAATCGCTTTCGGTCAATGAGATCGTAAACAAAATCACCGAAGATGTCAACCAGTTTGCACAGGGATATCCCCAGTCGGACGACATAACGCTGATGGCGCTAAGATATAACGGACAAAACTGAAATAACGTATAAAAACAGCATCGTCTCTGATGAAATTAAATCCCTGAATACCCCTGTTTTTGGGGTATTCAGGGACATGTACCTTTGAAAAACGGTTTGAACCATGAAAAGAATTATCGACTGGACCTTATTCCTCTTTATCGCAGCAATCCTGCTTGCCGGGTGCGAAAAAATTGATCCCAACGTTCCTCCAATTGAAGATCAGATCGGGCAAATGTTGCTGGTTGGTTTCCGTGGCACAACCCTCACAGCCGACAACCACATTATTCGTGACCTCGAAGATTACAACCTGGGCGGGGTTATCCTTTATGAAAAAGATGGACCGACCCAGTCACGCCCGCGAAACATTCAATCGCCTGAGCAATTAAAACAACTGGTAGCCGATCTGAAAACCCATAGCACACAAAAACTGATTGTTGCCATCGACCAGGAAGGAGGAATGGTTAACCGGTTAAAAACCAGCTATGGCTTTCCGACAACCGTCTCCGCCCATTATCTGGGATCTCTCAACAACGAAGATTCCACCCGCTATTACGCATCATCCATCGCTTCCACCTTAAATGAAATGGGCATCAACATGAACTTTGCCCCGGTGGTCGATCTGAATATCAACCCCGAAAGCCCCGCCATAGGAGCTCTTGGCCGAAGTTTTTCGGCGAACCCCGACACGGTGGTTTTTCATGCCGGGATTTTTATCGACGAACAGAAGGAACGGAACATCGTGAGTTGTTGCAAACACTTTCCGGGCCACGGAAGCGCCACCTCCGATTCCCATCTGGGATTGACCGATGTGACCAATACCTGGAATGAGATTGAACTGCAACCTTACCGGCAACTGATCTCCTCCGGGAAATGCAAAATGATTATGAGTGCCCATGTTTTCAATCAAAACCTCGACGCCAACTACCCCGCCACCCTTTCGTCGAAAATATTGACCGGAATTTTGCGCAACGAACTCGAATTTGACGGTGTAATTGTTTCGGATGCTATGGAAATGGGGGCTATCGCTGACAATTTCGGAAAGGAAGAGGCCATCGAAAAAGCCATCAATGCCGGTTGCGACCTGCTCCTTTTTTCGAACAACACCACCACCTACAACGAAGAGATTGTTCCCGAAACCGTCTCGCTGATCAAAAAGCTGGTCATTGAAGGGAAAGTTACCGAAAGCAGGATCAAGAAATCGTACGACCGGATCATGAAACTCAAAGAAGAACTGTAAAACAATCAGCCATCAAAATTTTCTATTGACAACTGGTTTTACAACAAATGACCACCCATCCTGTTCTTTTTGGCATCCGTTTTCTTTGCCAGCAATAAACTCAGATTTCAAACTCTTTTGTAAGTTTACGGTACTATAAATCTTATAAATATCAGGCAATGGTAAAAAAAATACTTTTACTTATTGCTGTGATAGGGCTCCTGCAAATAAAGTCCTTCGCAGCAGAAATTATCGCAGAAGCTGAAAGCGGTGTCCGTTATGGAAGCACCACGGTGGAATCGAGTACCAGTGGTTACTCGGGAACAGGATATGTTTCCGGGTTCAAAAGCAGTTCCGACTCGGTTACAGTAACGGTAAATATTCCGAAAGCCGGCACCTATATGCTCTCAATCGGTTATTGCACTCCGTATGGTGAAAAAACCAATTACATCTCGGTAAACGGCGCACTTTTCGACACGGTCTATTTTGCAGCCAACAGTTCCTTTACCGAGCTCTCCTGCGACAAAACCATTTCGCTGAAGGAAGGCAACAATACCATTACATTTATTAGTTTCTGGGGATGGATGCTTCTCGATTATTTCAAAATCGGAGGAATAGGCCCCAAAGGAAACTTTACGGTGACACCAGCCAACCCGGCAATGGGCGATACGGTGGTTTTCGATGCCTCTGCCGTACAAGATCCCAATGGAACGGTTGTTGGTTACAACTGGAACTTTGGCGACGGCACTTCGGATAATGGCATGATTGCCAAACATGTCTACACCCAAAAAGGGTTCTTTTCGGTACAACTCGCAGCAACCGACAACGATGGCAATCAAACCAAAAAAAGCATGATCCTCACGGTTGTTGATGGTGCTCCTACCCCGCTGTTCTCCTATTCACAAGATGGTTTTTCCCGGTTTGTCGAATTTACCAGTTCGAGCTTCGACCTCAACGGCTCCATTGTTGCCTGTGAATGGGATTTTGGCGACGACTCCACCGCAACTTTTCATTCCAAAACAACGTCTGTTACCCATACCTATGCCGAATATGGCAGCTATCCAGTAAAGCTTACCGTGACCGATAACGACGGCAAGAAAGCAACCCGATCAACCATCGTAAGGGTTTACGACTCGTCGGTAAAAGTCAGGGGTATCCATTTTGACACCCCAACGATGACGACCTACCAAAAAGCTGAAGCTAGTTTCGAAATCAATGGTTCCTATTCAAATCCGTACGATCCCGATGAGATCGAAGCAGATGCCATCGTGAAATTCGGCACCGATTCGATGGTGGTTCCCTGTTTTTATTACGAAGAAACACGCTACAACCAGGTAGAATGGATTTCGACCCATTCGGATAAACTTTGGAAAGTGAGGTTTACACCCCAAGTTCAAGGATCCTGCACCATCCGCATAAAAGTAAAAGATGCTACCGGAACGAGCTATTCCGAGCCGGTCTCTTTTGAAGTTTCCAAAGGGAACCAAAAAGGATTTATTTATGTGGATACCAACGATAAACAGCAATTCCGCCGCAATACCGGCGAGATGTACCTTCCCATCGGGAACAATTATCCCTGGACTTTTTCTCGATCGGGCAGCGACCGGATGGCCGGGATTGATGAACACCTCGACTCGATCAGCAAAAACGGAGGAAACTGGATCCGATACTGGTTTGCCAGCTTTGCAGACCAATCACTGGAATGGACCGGAAGCGATTACTCCGGACTTGGAAAGTACAACCAAATGTCAGCAGCACTGCTCGATTCCATCCTGAACAATTGCCAGGAAAAAGAGATCAACATGCAGCTGGTATTCTACCACCACGGCATGTTCTCACAAACGGTCGACGCCGAATGGAGTTCCAACCCATACAATGTCAGCAATGGCGGTATCCTCGACAACCCGACAAAATTCTTCACCGATGCTTCAGCATTGAAATATGCCAAAAGACTGGCCCGCTATGTGGTAGCCCGCTGGGGTTATTCCCAGAATATTTTCAACTGGGAACTCTTCAACGAGGTAAACTTCACTGGAACGAACAGCAATAACACGGCACAAAAAACCAACATTGCCAACTGGCACGATGCGATGTCGCAATACATTAAAAGTATCGATCCGTACCAGCACCTCATCACAAGCAGCACCTCGGGCGACAACGAACTGCTCACCCTGATGAACCGTTGCAATGCGATGGATCTGCTCGAATTCCATGTATACGACAATGATCCGGTTGCTGCAATGAACAACCAAATAAAAACCATGCAAAAAAACATTTCGAAACCGTTGCTTTGCGGAGAATTTGGTATTGGAAGTTCGGCCACCGTCTCGAATAATCTTCTGCGAAAAATCATCTGGAACAGTTACATGCACCGGGTTCCTGCCTTTTACTGGTATTGGGATGAAACATTGGATTACGGACAACACCGCATCTACCAAGCAATAAGCAAACTTTTCAGCGACGAGGATCCGTTGGTCGATCTGGATTCAACCATGGTCACCCCGGCCACCTACAAAACCTCTTCAACATGGTTTACAGCGGGCAAACATGGAAAGAAAACCTGGTATGGCTTTGTTTCGGCTTCCGAAGAGGGAAATCAAACCGGAGGGATCTATGTGAATGGTCTGGATTACGGATATTACAAAGCTGTTATCCTCGATGCCGAAAACGGCGACACGCTGCAAACCAAAGAGGTTCCGATTATCGACACCGATGTAAAACTTCCGTTGCCGGCATTCAACAGCGCCGTAGCCATCAAACTGAGCTATGATTCGCCCTACACCATGCCAATTGCCATTGCCGGTGCCGATCAAATTAAATTTTACGAAAATACGTTCACCATCGATGGTTCAACCAGCGTAGATCCTTCGGGAAAACAGCTTACCTATTCCTGGTCGGTGGTCAACAAACCGCAATCAAGTTCGTTAACCCTGAAAAACCCGGCAGCGGCATCGTTCGATGTAGAGCCTGATTTATCCGGCTACTACAGTTTCAGATTGGTTGTGAGCAATGCAATACAGACCAGCGTGGCCGATACAGTCACGATTTGGGCACTTCCACGGCCGGTTGCCAATGCAGGCGCCAATGTCGACACCCTGGTGAAAAAGGCTGTAATTCTCGACGGAAACAGCAGTTATGATCCATCGGGATTCCCGTTAACCTTTAGCTGGACTATTGCCAGTATGCCCGATGGAAGTACAACCACCATTGCAAGCCCGGCTACTGCCAAACCCAAAGTCAGGCCAACGGTTCCCGGCACCTATATTGTTACGCTGGTGGTCGACAATGGCTATGCTCCCAGCTTGCCCGATACGGTGATAATCACTGCAAGCTACCCCGACGGAGTGAATGTCCTGACAAACAATCTGAGCATCTACCCAAATCCGGCATCCGAACGATTAACAGTTATCCTGCCTTCAGGCTGGGATGGCGAAACCACCTTCACCTTTACGGATATAGCGGGAAAGAAACTGTTTTCAACCCAGAAAATTTACAAAGAAGGCAATGTTTCGATTGAACTGCCATCTTACCTGAATGAAGGGGTATATTTCCTCCGGGCAGTCTGTGGAAGCAAGAAGGCAACCGCGAAGCTGATCATCAAGAAATAACCCAATCACTAAAAATTACGAAAACCGGGCAGTTTTGAATAATAAACGGTCCGGTTTTTTTATTTTTATAGTTTCTGAATATGAATGGGAAACCATTCATCACCCAATTTTATCCATTTGTTATGAAACCAACATCTACAAACCACATTCGAAGGCAAACTAGGGCGATTATATCCGGTCTGGTTTGTCTGCTGTTCCCGTTTCTTTCTCTTGCCGAAAAGAATGCCTGGGATAACGGACCTTTGAAAGTTTCCGAAAACGGGCATTTCCTGATGAACGGGGACAAAACGCCCTTCTTCTGGCAGGGCGAAACAGCCTGGTTGTTGCCCGAACGGCTCAACCGCGACGAAGTGACTTTCTACCTCGACAAATGCCACAAAAACGGCTATAATGTTATCCAAATTCAGGTATTGAACGATGTCCCGTCCTACAACATCTATGGAAAACGTTCGATGAACAACAGCTTCGATTTATCAATCGGTGACAATGAAGGCGAATATGGCTACTGGAACCATCTCGACTACATTGTAAATCAGGCCGCTCAACGGGGCATCTATGTGGGCATGGTATGCATCTGGGGCGGACTGGTCAAAAACGGACTGATGAGCGTTGATCAGG
>DAOQAB010000076.1:0-1469 GCA_035353695.1 Prolixibacteraceae bacterium | reverse complement strand
ATGGTATGCATCTGGGGCGGACTGGTCAAAAACGGACTGATGAGCGTTGATCAGGCCCGTTTGTATGGATCTTTTCTGGCTAAACGATATTGCAACGAACCCAACATTATCTGGATCATCGGAGGCGATGTTACCGGCGATGTCAAAACAGATGAATGGGAAGCACTGGCCGGAACCATCCGTTCAATCGACCAAAACCACCTGATGACCTTTCATCCCCGCGGAAGAACCTCGTCAGCCAACTGGTTTCACAACGAGAAATGGCTCGACATTAACATGTTCCAGAGCGGTCACCGCCGTTATGGACAGGACAACGGCGATAAAGATTATCCGATACCCCTAAACACCGAAGAAGACAACTGGCGCTATGTAGAGTCGGCCTACAGCCAGATGCCCCACAAGCCGGTGCTTGACGGCGAGCCCTCATACGAGGATATTCCACAGGGGCTTCACAATCCCGATGAACCACGCTGGAAAGCTGCCGACATACGCCGCTATGCCTACTGGTCGGTCTTTGCCGGTTCCTGTGGTCATACTTACGGGCACAACAGCATCATGCAATTCCTGAAACCCGGGGTAACTGCTGCTTACGGAGCTACCAAATACTGGTACGAAGCGTTAAACGATCCCGGTTTTTCGCAAATGCAGTACCTAAAAAAACTGATGCTGGCATTCCCCTATTTTGAACGGGTTCCCGATCAGCAAATCGTTGCCGGAACAAACGGTGAAAAATATGACCGCGCCATTGCCACACGGGGCTTTGATTACCTGCTGGTTTACAACGATACCGGAAAGGAAATGAAAATTGATTTAAGCCGGATCAGCGGCGAAAAGAAGATGGCTTGGTGGTACAATCCCCGCAACGGGGCTCTGGAATACATTGGGTCATTTGATTCAGCGATAACATCCTTCCGGCATAACAACACGACAACAACCGATACCGATTACGTGCTGATTGTGACCGATGCCTCCAACAATTACATTCAGGGATTGAAAGAGCCATAAACGAAAACCTTAACGGACCTAGGGGAAAAAAATCCCGTGAATCTGAAAAAAAAAGGAAATTTTTAAACGTTGCAAACAATTGAAAATTGGATCAAAAGGAATAAAAAGCCATAAAATGATGAAAATTTACTCACCGGAAGGGGTCATTTTTTGGAAAAAAAATTTGGTGTAGATAAAATTACTTGTATTTTTGCAGCGCTTTTAAAAAATCATGAGGGCCGTCAGGCGCCGGATAAAAGAAGCAACATCATGGAGACTCAGTAGCTCAGCAGGTAGAGCACATCCCTTTTAAGGATGGGGTCCTGGGTTCGAATCCCAGCTGGGTCACAAAAAAGAGAGTTTAGGCTCTCTTTTTTTGTTATCTTTCCTCAAAATCTCATTCCATTATGTAGGATCAATCGGAAAAGTTGGGATCAATCGGAATTTCTGGGGATCAATTTAATTTACGCATAAATATTAGCTAG